>NZ_KV832110.1:0-17719 GCF_001837335.1 Streptococcus sp. HMSC066F01 | reverse complement strand
CACCCGCCATTGGCGCTTCGTTCAAACCTGTAATAGAAACTGGTGTTGATGGGCCTGCAACCTTGACACGACGACCAAGGTCATTGGTCATAGCACGGACACGACCGAAGGTATTTCCGACAACGATTGGGTCTTGGACATTCAAGGTACCTTGTTGGACAAGAAGGGTTGCGACCGCACCTTTTCCTTTATCCAAGCGCGCTTCGATAACCGTACCAATCGCACGCACTGTTGGGTCTGCTTTGAGTTCTTGGATTTCAGCCACAAGTAGGACCGTTTCTAAGAGTTCATCGATGTTTTGGTTGAATTTAGCTGAGATTTCAACAAATTCAGAATCACCACCCCAAGCTGTTGACATAACACCATGCTCTGCCAATTCACCGATAACGCGTTCTGGGTTGGCACCTGGTTTATCAATCTTGTTGATAGCCACGATAATTGGAACGTTTGCCGCTTTTGAGTGGTTGATGGCTTCGATAGTCTGAGGCATAACCCCGTCGTCGGCCGCTACAACCAAGATAGTAATATCGGTAACAGATGCACCACGCGCACGCATAGAGGTAAAGGCCGCGTGTCCTGGTGTATCAAGGAAGGTAATCTTCTTGCCATTTTCCACGATTTGGTAGGCACCGATATGCTGCGTGATACCACCTGCTTCACCTGTCGCAACACGAGAGTTACGAAGGGTATCCAAGAGGGTTGTTTTACCATGGTCAACGTGTCCCATGATGGTTACAACTGGTGGACGCTCAACCAATTCATCTTCATTAAGATAGCCATCTTCGACAAAGAAACGTTCGATGTCGGCATTATCCACTTCAACCTTTTGTTTGGCTTCGATACCGTAATCCACCATGAGGAGTTCGATGGTTTCTCCATCTAAGGATTGGTTTTGTGTGGCCATCACACCCATCATAAAGAGTTTCTTAACGATTTCAGCTGGTTCACGTTTGATCCGTTTTGCGATTTCCGCAACAGTCATACCATCTGTATATTCAAATTCTGTTGGCAATTCGTGGAACTTACGTTCTGTAACAGGTTTTGGTGCCTGATTGCGGTTGTTTTGCTTGTTGCCTTTTTTATTCTTTTTGTTGTTATTCCAGTTACTATTTCTTTGATTTCTCACTTGATTCTGACTACTTCGATTCTTTTGTTGTTTTCTAGGACCATCTTCTTCGTGATCATAATCGTCACGTTCTTTGTCTGGTCGAGCTTGTTTTTTACGACGTGTATCCACTGGCGCTTCTTTCGCTACAGGAGCTACTGTTACGGCTGGCTGCGTTTGTTCAGCTAGCTTAGCAGCTTCCTCAAAGATTTCCTCAGGTTCCTTGCGTTTATTAGCTTGAGCCAGGGCTTCTTTGGCTGCTTGCGATTGTTTGAAGCGCTCCTCGCTTGAGCGTGCGTACTCTGCATTTTGCTCTGCTTTTAGGGCTGCTGCACGGGCTTTAAAGTCAACACGTGGTCCAGCTGGTTTTGGCTGGAAGTCTTGTTGCTGACGGCGATCATTGCCACGATTTCCTTGACCTTGTGGTTTTTTCCCTTGGTCGTTAAATCGGCGATTGTCGCGGTTCCCTTGACCAGGTTTACCACCATTACGGCCGTCATTTTTCTGACGGTTGCCGTTTTGTTGTTGGTCACGGTTGTTGCCCTTGTTTTGTTTGCGTCGCTCTGCCTGCTCTTTGGCACGTGCCTCACGCTCCGCCTTGAAGTTTCGGCTCTGCGGTCTTGCAGCCACCACTTTTTCTTCCTTAGGAGCTGCAGGTGTAGCTGGTTTGCTTTCTTCCTTAGCGACAGCTGGTTTAGCTGATGCAGGCTTTTCTGCTTTCTTTTCTACACTTACTTTTGGTGCTACAGGTTTTGCTTCTGCCTTAGGAGCAGGTGCAGATTTAAAGCTAGCTGCAATTTGCTCAGCAGCAGCAGCTTCCACGCTCGATGAGTGGCTTTTCACATCCAAGCCCAACTCTTTTGCACGCGCTACAACTTCTTTACTTTCTTTTCCAAGTTCTTTTGCGATTTCGTACAATCTTTTCTTAGACAAATCATGTCCTCCTCTTCTATTCCATAAGAGACCTCATTTTCTTTGTAAATCCAGCATCTGTCACAGCCAAAACCTTTCTCGATTTTCCGACTGCTATGCTTAATTCCTGTGTTGAAAACACGGTTATAACTTCTACTTGATAATAGTCACTTTTATCTTGAATCTTCTTGGTTAGATTGGGGCCAGCATCATGAGCTAGAAAGACTAGCTTGGCTTTCTGGTCTTGGATAGCCTTGACCACCAATTCCTCACCCGATATGATCCTGCCTGCTCGTTGAGCCAATCCCAAGAGATTGCTTATCTTTTGCTTATTCAAGTCCTAACTCTCTTCTTTTTACTTTGTGATCCACATAGGCAATCAACTCGTCATAAAAGCTTTCTTCCACTTCCATGTTAAAGCTACGGTTAAAGACTTTCTTCTTTTTGGCCTCTAGGGCTTCTGCATTGTCTAGCTTGATATAAGCGCCACGGCCATTGGCCTTGCCTGTCGGGTCGATAAAGACCTCACCTTCTTTATTCTTGACAATACGGAGCAAATCACGCTTATCAATCACATCGTTAGATACAACAGACTTGCGCAAAGGGATTTTTCTTGTTTTCATCTTTCCCTCCTCTAGCAGCTTTTATTCTTCAATCAATTCATCTACATCTGCGTAATCCACTTGACCTGCTTCTTCCATAGCTTCAAACTCACTGGCAGACTTGATATCGATACGGTAACCTGTCAAATGAGCTGCCAAGCGAACGTTTTGTCCACGACGACCGATAGCAAGAGAAAGCTTGTTATCAGGTACAACGACCAAGGCACGCTTGCTGTCGTTTTCATCAAAGATAACTTGGTCAACCTCTGCAGGTGCGATGGCATTGTAGATAAACTCAGCTGGATCCGCTACCCACTCGATAACATCAATGTTCTCTTCTACAGGAATCATACGGTCGCTCTTAGCGTCGTAGCGAGCTGGGTGGAACTTGCTAGTGATCTTCTTGATATTGGCACCACCACGACCAACGATTGTCCCGATAGCGTCCACGTTTGGATTGTGGCTACGAACAGCAACCTTGGTACGGTCACCTGCTTCACGAGCTACGCTCATGATTTCAACAGTTCCGTCATACACTTCTGGAATTTCTTGCTCCATCAAGCGTTTAATCATCTCTGGATGGCTACGGCTAACAAAGACGTTGACACCACGAGGATTATCTTCAACCTTGTAAACGTAGACTTCGATACGGTCGTGGGAAGCAAAAACTTCTCCAGGGATTTGGTCTTGTTTGGACAATTGGGCTTCGATGCTGCCAAGATTGACATAGATAAAGCGGTTGTCAAAACGTTCTACCGTACCAGACATGATTTCTTGTTCATGTTCTTTATAAGTATTGTAAGTGATGGCACGTGTTTGCTTGCGCATTTTTTCCATGATGGTTTGTTTTGCAGACTGGGCTGCTACACGACCAAACTCAGCAGGTGCTTCTTCAAACTTGATTTTATCACCAAGTTCATAGGCTGAATTAATGGCAAGGGCATCTTTCAAGCTGATTTCCAAACGGCTATCAAATACTTCATCAACAACTTCACGGACAGTATAAACTGTAAAGTCACCTGTTTTTTCATTGAAGTCAATGGCTACGCTATCAGATTGACCATAACGTCTGCGATAAGCGGAACGAAGCGACTCTACTACTGCGTCGATGATGTCTTCTTTTTTGATTCCCTTGTCTTCTTCCAAAATGCGGAAGGCCTCTAGCATTTCTTTACTCATGTTCTTTTTACTTTTGAATCCTCAAAAGCTATCCTTTCTTTTCTATAATTTTACTGCTAAACGTGCTTTTGATACTAAACTGTATGGAATTTGGACGGTTTTCTTACGTGTCTTGTCCATATATTCCATGGTCAACTCGTCCTCTTCAAAGGATACCAAGGTTCCTTCAAAGACTTTTTGCTTGTCGATGGCCTTATAAAGACCAACGTGAATGTATTTCCCAACTGCTCCAGCTATAGCTTCTTTGGTTTTCAAAGGACGTTCCAAGCCTGGACTGGTAATTTCTAGGAAATATTGTTCTGGGAAGGGATCGGGCTTGATGGTGTCTAGGACAGGACTGATAATTTCTGTCAGGTCTGCCGTGTCGTTCAAGGTAATTCCTTCAGATTTGTCTACAAAAATACTGAGAATCATGTCACTGCCAATCTTTCCATACTCGATATCCACGAGTTCAAAAGGTGCTTGGATGACAGGTTCTACAACTTCTCTGACTAATTCTACGATTGTTGCGATTGCGTCCACCTCCTCATAAGCAAGAGGCGAAGATATTTCCCCGCCTCTCTTTCTCATATTCTTACTATCAGTATAGCACGTTTGTCAATTTATGTAAAGCATAAGCACTCAAACAGCTGGTTTTCAAGCTATTTCTTAAAATTCTGCCTCAACTCGGTAGATCACTTGACCTTTGCTGGAGAATTTTTGCTCATACTCTGTCATGACATTGCCTTCAAAATCACTGGCATGCAAGTCTAGCCAGACGCCATTGAGTTTCATGCCATACTGAGAAAAGCTTACCAAGCTGTACTCAAACAAGCCACGATTGTCTGTCTTGAAATGGATTTCCCCATTCTCAGGCAAGATGCGCTTGAAGGTATCTAAGAAACTCTTGTAAGTCAAACGACGTTTTTCATGGCGTTTTTTAGGCCAAGGATCTGAAAAGTTTAGGTAGAGACGATCAATCTCACCGTCTTCAAAGTAGTCAGTCAAATCTGAACCATCTACCCACAACAACTTAATATTGGGCACTCCAACTTCAAGAACCTTGTCCAAGGCATAACTCAATACCGACTTTTGGATATCAATCCCGATGTAGTTGATGTCAGGATTTTGCTTGGCCATTCCTGATACGAAGGCCCCTTTCCCACTTCCAACTTCAACATGAATAGGATGATCATTTCCAAACAAGTCTCGCCATTTCCCTTTTGCTTCCAAGGGATTGAGGACCACATACTGGGGATTAGCCTCTAGTAATTCTGTCGCCCCTTTACGATTTCTAACTCTCATCTCTTCTTTCCATACTTATCGCGGAAGACGCGCAAGGCATAAATCTCCCGGTTTACATTGTCTAAATCTTGATTTTCACAGTATTTGGCAATCTGGTTCAAGTAAGAATACTGACCATACCAATACAATTTATCTAACACTGTCTGATTGTACTTATAGCCATAGTCTCTCAACCATTGGCGCCACTGATGATCTGGAATGTAGTGGCATAGCAAATGCGCCACATCAAACATACGATCCGTCAGACGAACCGAATCCCAATCCACTAGATAAACGAGTCCACTCTCTGTCTCAATCCAATTACTATGACGAAGATCCCCATGCACAATCGTTGCATGGTCTTCCCTAAAACCTGGAACTGTCTTACCTAGTTCCGCAATCACACTGTTCAAATAGTGGTTCTGCTTCAAGATTTCTGGAACTCCTTGCTGCCAAGAACGTAGCAAATCAACTGGTGTTTCCATGGTGTATCCCAAACGGCTCAACTGCTTCATCAAAGGACGCGAGCGGTGAAGGCGGTTCAAGATATTGATAATCTGCTTGCGATTCATATCGTAAGGGGTCAAGATTTTGCCCGTCAGCCATTCCTGAGCACACATATCACGGCCATCTGGCAAACGACGAGTCCATAGTAATTGAGGAGCGATTTGTTCTCTGGCTAGGCCAGGTAGGATTGGAGAGGTGTTCATTTTTACAAAGACGCGCTTCCCATCAGGGTAGCTTCCCATATAAGCTTTGCCGCTCTTCCCAGGGATAGGGGTCAGCGTTAGCTCATTATCACCCAAGTCCATTTCTTTCCTCCGTATAAAGTTTCCTTACTATTCTACTAGTTTTTGGTCTATTCGTCAACCAATCTTCTTAGTTGGTAAGGCAAATAAAACAATTGTAGGAAGAGACTAGCCCCTACAAGAGCCAACAAGGCTATTTTCTCTTGAAAAACCACTGCTCCGACCAGCAATTCCAGCAAAAGAACTGCACTTCCCACACCGACTACAATCTGTTTCAACCCTTTCTCCTTCTCCCCTTTTTCTAGTGGAAAGAGCTGGGTCAAGTATTGGTAGTCAAAGGCATGATAGAGGGCCAGTAACTGAAAGAGCAAGAGGTAATTAAATAGAACCACCACTGCCGTCGCGATCCAAGCTTGTTCGATAAAGACTAGAGCTAACAAGGATAGGAAGAGGAGGCGGATACTGAGGGCAAAGAGGTCTCCATTTCGCAAGTAAGAACGAAGATAGAGGTTTTGCCAGATCTTCCCTGGAACCTTTTGAACCGTCTTTAGGATAAAATCCAGATAAGCGCGACGTTTGACACTATTTGAAACGCCCTTGACCTGAGTAAAGAGAGCAAAGAAACGAAGTAAAACTTGCTTGCGCTTGCTTTCTTGGGCAATCACATAGTCCCAGTGCAGTCCAGTCTCAGTAAAAAATTTACTGGCTTTTTGACGAAAGAGGAGATATTTCCCAGCTCCTAATAAAAGCACATAGGAAAGAAAGATAGGCAAGCCATAGCCCATGGCTAAAAATAAGGGCGCAAATAAAAGCAAGAAAAGGGTTTGGACAAAGAGCCAAAAGACCAGTGAGCGCACTGTCTGCCCTTTGAGGTGAGACTTAACCTCCTCTTCACTGACTAAGAGAAAGAGCTTGTCAGGTCCTTCCATATAGGTCGCGATTCCTCCCCAAGCCAAAAGCAAGGCAGATACAATCCCCAAAAACAAGAGGATAAGCCAGTGGTTTTCAGGAAAATGTTGCAGAAGTTGACTGTACTGGTAAGCTAGAAAACCGATGAGAACTAGCAGGAACAAGACAAAGTGGTCATTGAGAACATAACGCAGATAACCAACACACTCCTTACGAAAAGCCTGCTTTCGCTTTAAAAACAAGTCTTTCATAGCTCCTCCTCTTTGGTCAGAGCCAAGTAAATATCATTCAAACTCGCTTCAGGCATGTCAAAGGTTTCACGGAGTTGCTGGAGGTTCCCCTGAGCCCGAACCTCTCCCTTGTGGAGGATAACAAAGGCGTCACACATCTTCTCCGCCGAATCCAAAACATGGGTACTCATGAGAATGGACTTGCCTTTTTGCTTTTCTACTTCTAGCAGCTGAATCAAGTCAGAAATAGCCAGCGGATCGAGCCCAAGGAAAGGCTCATCAACGATGAAAAGACTCGGATCTACGACAAAAGCACAGATAATCATAACCTTCTGCTTCATCCCTTTGGAAAAATGCACTGGGAACCAGTCTAATTTTTGATCCAGACGGAACATTTTTAACAAAGATTCTACTCGCTCAAAAGCCACTTTTTGCTCAATACCATAGGCCATGGCAACCGTCTCGATATGCTCTCTGAGGGTCAATTCCTCATACAAGCTAGGCGTTTCTGGGATATAGCCAATCTGCTTGCGATAGCTGGTCGCATCTTCTCGCAGGGTGAGACCATTAATCTTGATTTCTCCACTGTAAGGCGTCAAAAGTCCAATAATCTCATTGATAGTCGTTGATTTCCCAGCACCGTTAAGACCAATCAAACCAACCAACTGCCCACTTTCAACTGTAAAGGACACATCTTTCAAGACAGGGACATGAACATAGCCTCCTGTCAGGTTTTTAATTTCTAACATATTTTCTCCGAATCTGGTATAATGTAGCTATATTATATCAAAATTCAATACAGTAGAGGTGGATTTTATGTCAGATTGCATTTTTTGTAAGATCATCGCAGGGGAGATTCCTGCTTCAAAAGTATACGAGGATGAGCAGGTTCTTGCCTTTCTTGATATCTCTCAAGTAACGCCTGGACACACCCTCATTGTACCCAAAGAGCACTATCGCAATCTTTTGGAGATGGATGCCCCAAGTGCCAGCCAACTCTTTGCCCAAGTGCCACTGGTAGCTCAAAAAGTTATGAAAGCTACCAAAGCTGCTGGTATGAACATCATCGCCAACTGTGAGGAAGTTGCTGGTCAAACAGTCTTTCATACTCACGTGCATCTCGTACCTCGCTACGGTGCAGAAGATGACCTCAAGATTGACTTTATCGCCCACGAACCTGACTTTGACAAACTTGCCCAAGTCGCTGAAACCATTAAAAACGCTTAAGGAGATGCCATGAAACTATCCAATCTATTGCTATTCGCAGGAGCTGCAGCTGGAAGTTATTTTGTCGTGAAAAATCGCCAAGCCATTCAGGATGAAGTGCTAGATACAACTGACCGCGTCCAAGCTATCAAGGATGATTTGGATATCATTCAAAACAGCCTACAAATCATCGACCAACAAAAAGCCCTTATCAAGGAATACCAAAAAGATTTAACCTACAAATTCAAAGTTTTAGAAAAAGATTTCCAAACCAGAATGGCGGTTCTCCAAGAAGAAAAACAAGAATAAAAAAGCCTCCAACTTTCCTTAATTCCATTTTGGGTTACTAGATTTGAACAGAAAAAGGAGGCAATGAAAATGAAACAGTTTGTAAAAGTTCTAGCGAAGGTCATCGCGATCCCTTGCGGCTGCCTCTGCCTGCTTGCAGCCCTAGCATTTCTACTAGTGGCCAATCTTTTCAAGGCTTCACCGAGTGACATCCGTGAGGGGAATGAAGCCTTAAAACAAATCTTTATCTCTCTTGACATGCCTCCTAAGAAAGTAGAATCAAATGGAAGGTATCAATTTGAGGGTGGAGGCTTACATTTTTATGTTACTTTCTCTGATGATGTCATCAATAGCCACCCCGTCCTAAAAGAAAGTCCAAAACTCACCAAAAACTGACTCGAAGTCTATGTCCTCCAGACAGGAGAGATTTCCTACTATAAAGTAGGGGACAACTTGTTCAATCACGGTTTAATACAATTTTTAAAGGAGGAGGGCGAGAAGTATTTCCAAGAAAAAGGAAAGAAATCAAAATCTTCTTACACAATTCTAAATTGGAAAGATCAAGAAAGTCTTAAAAAGGGAATTGCATTCTATGAAAAAGCTTTGACCTTAGTAGATATTCAGGATAATTCGGCGATTAAGCGCATTGACACCGTCACCGTTAAGCCTGGAAAGGAAGAGGAATTCAAGCAACTCATTCATGAGATGGATACTGCTGGCTTGCTCACTCAAAAGTATAAATAGTAGACTAATTGGAGAATGATTGCTCGATGCTAAATTTCCCAAGATTATACAAAAAAAGAGCCGATCGGCTCTTTTTACTTTATTCTCCTTCAAAGGCATCTTTTATATGGTCAAAGAAGCCTTTTTTCTTCGGATTGACTTTCAAGTCACCTGCAGCTGCGAATTCTTTAAGCGCAGCTTTTTGGCGGTCGTTCAAACCTGTCGGAGTCACGACATTAACTGTAACATATTGGTCACCAACAGCACCGCCACGAAGGCTCGGTGCTCCCTTGCCACGTAGACGGAATTTCTTGCCAGTCTGTGTTCCTTCTGGGATAACCAATTCAACATCTCCATGAACAGTTGGAATTTCTACAGTATCTCCAAGAGTAGCTTGGACGATATTAAGATTTAACTTGTAGAAAATAGTGGTTCCTTCACGTTCAAACTTATCGCTAGCTTCCACAGAAACTACAACATACAAGTCACCATAAGGTCCACCGTTAAAGCCTGCTTCACCTTGTCCAGCTAGGCGAATTTGTTGACCAGTTTCCACACCAGCAGGAATTTTCACATGTACGCTATGGGCTTGTTTTTCATGACCCGTTCCATGACAAGTTGTACATGGATCCTTGATTTCTTTTCCGCGACCATGACAGATATCACAGGTTACTTGGCGACGCATCATACCAAGAGGAGTCTGCGTATCGACATTAATGACACCAGCGCCATGACAGCGTCCACAAGTGACTGGACTTGTCCCTGGTTTAGCACCAGATCCATTACATGTACGACAGCTAGCTTCACGATTGTATTTAACTTCTTTTTCCGTTCCGAAGATAGCTTCTTCAAAGGTCAAGTTCACACGATACTGGAGGTCATCCCCTTGACGAGGAGCGTTTGGATTGCGTGAAGCTCCGCCTCCCCCGAAAAAACTTGAGAATATATCTTCAAAACCACCGAAGCCACCTGCTCCGTCAAAGCCGCCAAAACCGCCAGCACCACCAAAGCCACCGTTGGCACCTGCAGCACCATACTGATCGTAAGCTGCACGTTTTTGGTCGTCACTCAAAGTCTCATAGGCTTCTTGAACTTCCTTATATTTTTCCTCAGCGCCAGGCTCCTTGTTGATATCTGGGTGGTATTTTTTGGAAAGCTTACGATAAGCCTTTTTGATCTCGTCTGCCGAAGCGTTTTTTGACACCCCCAGACGATCATAAAATTCAGTATTGTTCATACAAGATACTAAGAGCGAACAGAAAGCGACTGAAATTTAGGAAATCCACAAGAAATCCTGATTTCTTAGGAGGTTTATCTAATTTCCAAGCTTTCCGCTCGAGTTCAATTACGAACACCCTTATTCCTTTCTATAATTTATAAGTAAATCATTAGAGGGTATTTTCTATACTCTGTTTCACTTCATCAAACTCTTTATCCGATAGAGTAAAAATCAAGTCCTCTTCTGAATATTCGTTCTGTTCTTTAAAATAGTTGTCAGTATTTTCTGCCAAACCTAGACCAAGAATTACTTTTCTTGCAAACTCTTGATGTGCAAAGCCAATAGCAGTAATGATATTTTTATCTTGCAGGACAGCTTTTGCTTTGAAATTTTCCCGAGGAAGAAATTCAAAATAGTCAAAGAAGTTTTGCCAAATCCCACCTGTAAATTTCGTATCATTCAATAAACCTGCTTTTGCCAACAAAAGAGGCGCTGAAGAAATGGCTGCAATCAAGACATCTCGCTCACCAAGGTCCCTCAAGAACGAAATCAATTTCTCACCCTGTAGGGCAGGTCCTATGTTTACCATTCCTGGCAAAATCACACAAGAATACTCTTCTATACAGATTTGATCTAGTGTTTTGGTCGGTTGACAGGGCAAGCCATCCTCAGAGACCACTATCGAATGATCTGAAGCGACATAATCAATCGTGATATCAAAAGACAGAGCTAAAGTACTCGTTAAAGCGGTTATCTCATAAAGAGAAAAATTAGGATAAATCAAACAAAGTACTTTTTTCATACGCAACATCCTCTATTTTACCGAAAAACAGAGGCTGGGTTGCAACCTCTGTGACTGTAATTATTTGTTTTCTAAATAGTAAAACATTCTTTGCAGATTTAAAGATGATTTCCGTTTTGGACGTTTTTCTCTATCCAACAATAGCACTTCGAATATCATAACAAAAGTAAATAATGCTGTTAGGATATAAGCTAAAATTGCATTACCATCCGCACCTATAAGAAGAACAAAACTTGAGACTACCGAGGGGATAAATACTCCCAAAATAATATTAATAATTATTTCATAATTTTTATCTGCTGATTCCCTTTCAGAAAATATAATTTCTTTATATTCTGCAAGTTTATTCGCTGGAATATTATCTATGAATAATTTAGCGCTTTTTAAATCACTAGAGCGTTGACAAAATTCTTTAAAAAGTTTTTTCGTATTGGACAAATCTAAATTCATAATTTCACTTATTCTTACTTCTCCGTAAACTCTCCGTCTACGACGTCATCGCCTGCGTTTCCTGTTGCTTGTGCGCCTTCTGCTCCTGCTTGGGCTTGTTGCGCTGCTGCGGCTTGTTCGTAGAGTTTAACCGCAAGTCCTTGAGCTTTTTCGTTCAATGCTCCAAGTTTTGCTTTCATTTCGTCCAAGTTGTTGTCTTCTTGGGCTTTCTTAAGCTCATCGAGGGCAGCTTGGGCAGCATCACGTTCTGCATCGAAGCCTTTACCTTCAGTTTCTTTGATTGTCTTTTCAGTCGCAAAGATTGCTTGGTCTACTTCGTTACGAAGGTCCACTTCTTCTTTACGTTTCTTATCTGCTTCAGCGTTAGCTTCTGCATCTTTCATCATGCGGTCGATTTCTTCATCTGTCAAACCTGAGTTTGATTGGATAACAATAGTTTGTTCTTTTTGAGTTCCAAGATCTTTAGCCTTAACAGATACGATACCGTTCTTGTCGATATCAAATGTTACTTCGATTTGAGGAATTCCACGAGGTGCAGCTGGGATATCAGTCAATTGGAAACGTCCAAGAGTCTTGTTGTCCGCTGCCATTGGGCGTTCACCTTGAAGAACGTGAATATCAACGGCTGGTTGGTTATCCGCTGCAGTTGAGAAGACTTGTGATTTAGATGTTGGAATAGTTGTGTTACGGTCGATGAGTTTTGTAAATACTCCACCCATTGTTTCGATACCAAGTGACAATGGAGTTACGTCAAGAAGGACAACGTCTTTGACGTCACCAGTGATCACACCACCTTGGATCGCAGCACCCATGGCAACTACTTCATCAGGGTTCACTGATTTGTTTGGTTCTTTACCAGTTTCAGCTTTAACAGCTTCTACAACGGCAGGAATACGAGTTGAACCACCGACAAGGATTACTTCGTCGATATCTGACAAGCTCAAACCTGCATCTGAAAGGGCTTGACGAACTGGAACTTTTGTTCGTTCTACAAGGTCACGAGTCAAATCATCGAATTTCGCACGAGTCAAGGTCATTTCCAAGTGAAGAGGTCCAGCCTCACCAGCAGTGATGAATGGCAAGCTGATTTGTGTTGAAGTCACACCAGAAAGGTCTTTCTTCGCTTTTTCAGCTGCGTCTTTCAAACGTTGAAGAGCCATCTTGTCTGTTGACAAGTCGATACCATTTTCTTTCTTGAATTCTGCTACCAAGTAGTCGATGATTTTTTGGTCAAAGTCATCACCACCGAGTTTGTTATCCCCTGCAGTTGCTAATACATCGAAGACACCATCACCCAGTTCAAGGATAGATACGTCGAATGTACCACCACCAAGGTCGAATACCAAGATTTTTTCTTCTTTGTCAGTCTTGTCCAAACCGTATGCAAGAGCTGCTGCAGTTGGTTCGTTGACGATACGTTCTACTTCAAGACCAGCAATTTTACCAGCGTCTTTTGTTGCTTGACGTTGAGCATCGTTGAAGTATGCAGGAACCGTAATAACAGCCTTAGTTACTTTTTCACCAAGGTATTCTTCAGCGTAACCTTTCAAGTATTGAAGGATCATAGCTGAGATTTCTTGTGGAGTGTATTCTTTACCGTTAGCAGAAACTTTTTCAGAAGTACCCATCTTAGATTTGATAGAGATAACTGTATCTGGGTTTGTTACTGCTTGACGTTTTGCAGCGTCACCAACGATGATTTCACCGTTTTTGAATGACACTACAGATGGAGTTGTGCGGTTTCCTTCTGGGTTTGCGATGATTTTGCTTTCAGTTCCTTCAAGAACTGCGACTGCTGAGTTTGTTGTACCTAAGTCAATACCGATAATTTTAGACATGTGTTTTTCTCCTTAAAGTTTAATTCGAATTTTGATTTTTTGATATTCCCCTTAAGTGGTGGGGACGTGAGCAACTCCCTACGGGATTTCATCACTTATTTTTGAGCCTATTGTCTCAAAAATCCCCTGTTTCAGTAGCAAAAGCTACTGAAACTTTCACCACGGCGGGAAATATCTTCCTTGCAAGCCTCCAGCTTGCTTTTTATCCTTCTTCATAGTTTATTGTCGTTTCGGACAAGATTTTCCAAGTTTTCTATCCTAATTGTAGACAACTACCATGGCTGGGCGTAGGATGCGGTCATGGAGTTTGTAGCCTTTTTGGAAGACTTGGGCGATGGTGTCTGCTGGGTGTTCATCGTCTGCTGGGAGAGTTTGGATGGCCATGTGATAGTTATGGTCAAATTCGCCGTCAGCTACAATTTCTTCGATTCCTTCTTCTTTCAAAGCGTGAATCAAGCTCTCTTGCACCATCTCCAATCCTTTTTTGACATCGTCTGTCAAACCTTCAACGGCTAGTGCACGTTCTAAGTTGTCGAGCGATGGTAAGATTGCTTTTGCCAGGTCTTGGCTACGATAACGTTGCAAGTTTTGACGTTCTTCATTGGCACGGCGTTGAATATTCTGCATTTCTGCATGAGCGCGAAGGTATTTGTTTTCGAACTCATCCGCACGTTCATTTGCCAAGTCCAACTCAGACTTCTCAGGAGTTGTTTCTTCAGTTGTTTCCACAACTTCCTCTTCTTTCATTTCTTCGTTTTTTTTATCTTGGGCCATTTTCGCCTCCTTTAATGATTTCAAAATTAATTTACTTCGTAATGATTACTACTGAGGTAGCGATAAAAATCCGTCAACTTCATCGTCAAAACACGATTGACCACATTAACTTGGTTGACCAATTGCTGGTAATCCAGATTGACCGGACCGATAATTGCCAGAATTCCAAAACCTCGATAAGGAATGAGGAATTTACTGCTAATCACTGCTAGGTTAGCTAGACAGGATTCCTGACTGTCCGCAACACGGACATTTTGCATTTGATCTTCATGCAGACCCTCACGAATCTCCAAAGCCACCTTTTGTGGTTGGTCAAAGAACTGATAGGCTGCTAGATTAGCAAAATTCAAGAGATTGACTTTGCCCGATACCACAATGTTTTCGTTGAACATTTCTTTAAAAATGTGTTCAAAGAGATCCATGACATTGTCCGTTGTTGTAAAGTAACGTTGGATAATCTGCGGAATCTCCGTCCGAATTTTGTAGTGAATATCTAGAACGGTGTGACCGAGGAAACGTTCTTGAATCAAGGTCTTGAGGCGATTTAAATCTTCCTGCAAGAAGTTCCTTGGAATCAGAAATTGACTGGTAACCGTTCGGGACTCGTCTAGGGTAAATACTGCCAAGGCTGTATGTTGTCCCAAAACAACGATATCAAAGGCTGTCAACGGTTGCCTGCTCGGCTCAACATCCAGTGCTACTACCGTACAGCCGCTCAGGTCTGTCAGTAGATTAGCAGCCTCTTGCAGAATATCCTCCAGTTTGAAGAACTCCTGATCAAAGGCTTTGACAATCTCGTATACCTCATTTTCAGCCAGTCTGTCAAAAGCAAGCGAGTGTTTCACATAGTACTGAAATCCCGCGACACTTGGCATCCGACCGCTTGAGGTATGAGCCTTCTCAAGCAAACCCTGCTTCTCTAGAGCTGCCATGTCATTACGAATGGTAGCACTACTAGAATTGATAGACTCTTGTAGCGCCTTGGATCCGACAGGTTCGTGCGTTTTGGTAAAGATGTCAATAATCAGATTTAAAATATCCTGTTGACGCTCTGTAACCATCTTATCACTCCTCTCTGTCTGATCGATTAGCACTCTATGCATCCAAGTGCTAACTTATGATTCTATTATACACCCTTAGAAGAGAATGTCAAGACAAAAACTCCAAAAATTAGCACTCTTTTGCCAAGAGTGCCAAAAATCAGTCTGAAGACCTAGAATCTTACTTCTCATCTACTTGGTATTTCCTTTTAAGTCTGAAAAAACCATAGATTAGATAAGAAATTAAACAAGCGTATAAAACGAAAATAATAAAGAAAGACTGAGACAAGTTTTCTCGATACAAACTCATGCAAACAACAAGGCCACCAGAGAAAGCTGCTATACAGGAACGAAGTCTAGACCGCATAACTTCCCATCTAAGACCCTTACTCATATAGACTTGATCCTCTGAAAGTATATCAGAAGTTGGTTTACGAAGAATCGAACAAAAACCTGTTTCTATCAATTCCCAACCGCTATTTCTAAAATCTTGTAGTTCATGCTTATACTTTTTAAGAAATCTAGAATCATAGATATGATAGATGACATCATCTGGTTGGCATTGTTCAAAATAGAAAAAGCCCAAACGGTTAGTTCTATATCTCCAACCTTTCAAGTGCATCTCATGTAAATATTCTTCTTCCTTGTCCAAATCAACAATGGTGAAAATCCTAAATTGTATCTTGCTATTCATTGTCTTACCTCCAAATCAGAAAACATACATGGTTTTATTTTTCAGATAATTCTTTCCACTTTTGAAACAAGCTCCAAAAAATATAAGAAATCTGAATCGCAAAAACTATCAATAAAATCCAATCTATTATGAAAATCAAAAATACTTCCCATCTGAAAGAACTAGCTCCACTGACAAACTTTGAGAAAACCGGTAGTAGAGCTAAAAATAGAATCAAAATAGGAAGCATCCGCATTATTAAAATCCGTTTGATCATAGCTAACTTCCCTGTAGCGTCATTATAGATTTCAAACTCAGTATCCGATTCAATTTCAGAATGCGCTTTTCTAAAATAGGAAAAACTATTAAAGTCTGTAATATGCTCCCAGCCACAGTCTTTAAATAGTTGTAAATAGGAGGCTCTCTCTGATTTTTTCATGGGATAAAAGTCCAACTGATAAGACACCTGCTCCGGTTGGCACTTTTCAAAAGTATACTTAACCGCAACTACTAAGTTAGAGTAGCTTACTTCCTTAAGTTTCCAGCCCTTAGCATGCATTTCCCCAAGGTATAAAGCCTCTTTATCATAATCTGCAATTGTAGATATCCGATATACAACCTTCTTTTCCATCATACTTCCTCCCGACTATTTCTATAGAGCCGTTCAATACGTTTCAATTCAATATCTAAGACTTTTCGTCCCAAGTCTGTGATCTGATAGATTTTACGTTTTTCCTCTTCCCGGATAAAGGAAATCAAGCCATCCTTTTCCATCTTTGACAAGGTCCCATACATAGTTCCAGGACTAATCGAAACTTGCGAATCTGTCATCTCCTTGACCTTTTGTGTGATACCATATCCATGGTTCTCCTTCTGTAAACAAAACAAGATATAAAAACCTGTTTCAGTCATGGGAAGGTAAACACGCCTGATTTTATCTGTTAATTCCATTTATTCACACCTCCTATTCAGTTCGATATATCGCATCTCGTTATATAAACTATATCACAGCTCGATATAAAATGCAAGAAAAAGAGAGAACGATTTCTCGTTCTCTCTTCTTAGGCTCAGGAATTAAGAAGTCATTTTGTTATTTCCTAAGAGTGGCTTAATCTTTCTTGCGAAGGATAAAAGCTGCTAGGCTTGCAAAGGCAAGACCGATGATTGAAAGAAGACCAGATACTGCTGAACCCGTGTTTGGTAACAAGTTCTGATTTTGACTACTTCCTTCTTCTGGTTGACTATTATTTCCAGAATCTTTAATTGGGGCCGGAGTGAATTCCCAGGTGCCTACGAAGTGTGCGTCTGCTCCATTGATGGTTTCAGATGTCTTGTCATAAGACTTGAAGCTCCATGTGCCTTCTGCTGTCTTCACTTCTGTTTGACTTGGTTGCGTCGGAATCGCTTGGCTACCATCTTTCAAGTCTGTTTGGTCTGCTGGAAGCAAGGCTTTTACTTCTTGTGGAAGTTCTTTACCTGGAGTTCCGCTGACAAACTCGTGAACCACTTTATGAGTCACTGTTGGAACTGGAGTTGCTGTAAATTCCCATGTACCTACAAACTTAGCATCTAATCCATTAATTGTTTCCGATGTCTTATCGTAGGACTTGAAGCTCCAGGTACCTTCTGCTGTCCTAACTTCTTTTTGGCTTGGTTGCGTTGGTGTTGCTTGGCTACCATCTTTCAAGCCTGTTTGGTCTGCTGGAAGCAAGACTTTCACTTCTTGCGGAAGTTCTTTACCTGGGGTTCCGCTGACA
>NZ_KV832109.1:958-2055 GCF_001837335.1 Streptococcus sp. HMSC066F01 | reverse complement strand
GAAGAAATCGCAATAGGATTTCAGAGAAAACTATGAGAGATTTCATTAAAAAGGTCTCTGTTCTGTTTATGATTCTGTTTCTCTCTGTGCCATTAGGATTGGCTGGACTGTTCCTTGCTCGAGGTGCATCAGCTGATGAAGGGGCTGCAAGACAAGTAGGAGAGAACACAGAAATTATCCAGAATGGATGTTATCGTAAGGTAAAGAAAACAGAAAAAACACAGTGGACAGTTCCACGTAAACCGATCGACTTAGTTATCCTTCAAGATGCGAGTGGATCCTTTGAAAAGACTATTCCTAGTGTTAAGAATGCCTTGAAGCGTTTGACCACTTATGTGAAACCTGAACAGTACAATGAAACTGACCCACATTTAGTGAGTACAGGTGATCCAGATACGACTGACCGCGTCTTCGTTTCAGCTTATCAAGGATTGGATCAGGTTCGATATTTTGATAATGAGGACTTCACAGGAGCGATTGATACCTATACAAATGAGGGGATCACTGGTAAACATTATCAGTTTAGTTCAAGTGATTTAACATCAGATCAAAAATCTATTCATAGCTTTATTGATAATATTACTGTTGGAGGAGGAACTCCTACAGTTCCTGGTATTACGGATGCTCTTGCTGCTTATAACAGTCAAAAAGGAGAAATGAAAAATGGTCGTAAGACCGTATTCCTCCTTGTAACGGATGGTGTGGCCAATGGTTACCGTCTCCCAGATGGTAATGTTGTTATGGATAAAAGTTATGCCAGAACTTATAAGCTACAACCTGCATGGGGACTTGGTCAAAACTATTTCCCTGAAGCAGCGCAAGATATTGTCAGCCGTGCAAACGAGTTAAAAGAGGCAGGAAATACACTTAAGAATGCTGTTGGATCAGAAGGCTCTGTAGTTATTGGTTTCTGGGAGCGAGTGGCAGGGTTCACTGACCCATACTTCCAATATGGTTCTGCTTATTTGAATGGATTTGGAAAAACATTGAATATCGGTGATAACCGTTCAGTTCAAGGAATCTTCCATGATGCTCTTCAATCGATGGCTTCACCAGACAAGGTTGTAAACGGAAAGAACGTTTCCTTCTATGTTAAT
>NZ_KV832109.1:0-858 GCF_001837335.1 Streptococcus sp. HMSC066F01 | reverse complement strand
AAAGAACGTTTCCTTCTATGTTAATGAACAAAGCGATATCGATAAGTTCTCAAATCGAATTTTAGAATCGGTAGCTGCAGCGTTGATCAAGGAAGACATCAAGGGTGAGTTCACTGTTACACCTGGATATAAGGTTGATGCTGTTCGAATCAATGGTAAAACAGTTGTTGAAAAAGTCACAGATCCATCAAAACAAATTCGTGGTCGAATCAATCAAGAAGGTGACAATGTCACAATCTATGTACCCGATAGTGTCTTCAACCCTGGAGATAACAATTTTGACTATGATTTGAGTAAGGAGGCTCGTGCTCCTGAAACGAATGAAGAGGATGAAGTTGATCCGCCAGCTGATTATACACCAACGAATGAAACAATTACAGTCCCTGAATTGACTGGTGTCTTCAAGACAGGTGAATTTACAACCCGTAAGATTGGTGGACGTAATGAAGAAGTTGAAGTTCAAAAACTCGAGTACTGTTACCCAAGTGTCACGAAGAGAATTACCGACGCAGATAAGAGTAATGACTTGGGAGAAATTGATGACCCGCTTGGTTTGACAAAGAAAAAAGCCTATTCTGCACAATTGTCAGACAAGGCAGAGGAGTTCACCTATACTCTTGATTACAACTTCAATAACGTAGCCTACGAATTTGAAAAGAACGTCATGTTGACAGACCCACTTGACTACCGTTTGGAAGTGGTTGAAAGTTCAGCTACTGGACCAAATGGAGAAAAATGGACCACTCGTGTAGTTAGTCAAGATGATTCAGAAGGCAACCCTCAAAGTGTCGTGGTTGCGGATGTTCCTGCTAAAGGATCCAACTATAATTACTTGGTATTGAAGAAAGCTCAAATGAC
>NZ_KV832108.1:0-364 GCF_001837335.1 Streptococcus sp. HMSC066F01 | reverse complement strand
AGATAAGAACGGTACAGAGGTTACTGCGACATATACACCAACAGTGACTAAGGTCACTCCTACAGGAACTGGCGCAACCAGCACAGGTCCTCAGGGTGTTCCACAAACGGGTACTCCAACGTTTGCTGGTGGTGATCCACTGGTTCCAATTGATGAAACAGTTGAGCCAACCTTCGAAGATGGAAGCAAAGGGAAGTCTATTCAAGGTCAAGGAACTTACACAATTGCGCCAGACGGAACAGTAACCTTTACTCCAGACAAGCAGTTTGTAGGCACACCAGACCCAGTGACGGTTAAACGCGTGGATAAGAATGGTACTCCAGTGACTGCGACTTATAGTCCAGAGTTTACGAAAGTGACCCCA
>NZ_KV832107.1:50443-72791 GCF_001837335.1 Streptococcus sp. HMSC066F01 | reverse complement strand
TTAAAGTATCAAGATACAATAGTTTTACAGGAGAAAAAGAGATGTAAGTAATGGCTCTTTGTAAAATCGTGTTGGTAGAAGTAGACGATTTTTCTACCAACACGATTTTTAATTTATTATAGAACTGATTTCTGTTAAAATCCTAAAAGCCACCTATTTCGACAGTTTTATAGCTTGTTATTTTATTTTCTTGACAAT
Organism: Streptococcus sp. HMSC066F01; assembly: GCF_001837335.1. Taxonomy (GTDB): domain Bacteria; phylum Bacillota; class Bacilli; order Lactobacillales; family Streptococcaceae; genus Streptococcus; species Streptococcus oralis_S. Next base: position 72,593 of record NZ_KV832107.1, on the reverse strand, counting down.
AATACCACCGTCTCCACACGTTTTTTAACCATAAAAAGACACCTCCATGAGCATTTGATTATATTGTACCAAATCCAACTTGGAGGTGTTTTTATTTAGTTCTCATTTACGGGGGTCAGTGCCAATTAAAATTGCGTATTTTTTATTTAAAATGTATTAGAATTAAATTCATATAAAATATGCACGAAAAATAAATCAAAATTAAAAAGTACAAATTAATGAAGTGATTATTGATAAAAATAGTTAATAATTGGTTAAACAAAATATATAACTCGTTTATAAATTTATAGAAATGAACCATTATAAATCTCCTCTTAAATATTGAAAAAACCATTGGCAGTGGACATACTTTAAGACTATATATTTCTGAAACTAGTTTCACAATACAAATATTGACATGCAATTATTAATTGGTGAATTTTAAGTTGACATCTACAAAGTTTAATGTTAAAATACATTCAAAAATATATTTGAATGAGGTGTTTTATGATTCAAAATGTTGTTACTTCAATAATACTGTATTCTGGGACAGCCGTAGACTTACTTATTATCCTAATGTTATTTTTTGCCAAAAGAAAAAGCAGAAAAGACATCATTAACATCTATTTAGGACAATTTCTAGGCTCTGTTAGTCTAATATTGCTAAGTTTGCTTTTTGCATTTGTCTTAAATTATATTCCTAGTAAAGAGATTTTAGGTTTACTCGGTTTGATTCCAATTTTCCTAGGTCTCAAAGTTTTGCTTTTAGGAGATTCTGATGGAGAAGCTATTGCCAAAGAAGGTTTGCGCAAAGATAATAAAAACCTGATATTTCTAGTCGCTATGATTACTTTTGCAAGTTGTGGTGCTGACAATATTGGTGTCTTTGTTCCATATTTTACTACCTTAAATTTAGCAAATTTGATAGTAGCTTTACTTACCTTTCTAGTCATGATTTATCTCTTGGTTTTTTCTGCCCAAAAATTGGCACAAGTCTCTTCTGTTGGAGAAATTTTGGAAAAATATAGCAGATGGTTTATTGCCGTTGTTTATTTAGGATTGGGGATATATATCCTGATTGAAAATAACAGTTTTGACATACTATGGACTATATTAGGCTAGGAGAAAATATTATGAAAAAAGATAGTATCTGCCAAGTGAATGTTATAAATCAGCAAAATATTACAACCGCAACGAACTACCTTGAAAAGGAAAAAGTCCAAAAATCACTTCGCATTTTAACAAAATTTACCGATAATAAACAGATAAATATCATCTTCTATCTTCTTGCTGTTGAAGAACTCTGTGTCTGTGATATAGCCTGTTTACTAAATCTCAGTATGGCATCTACTTCCCACCATCTTCGTAAACTAGCCAATCAAAACATCTTGGACACTAGAAGAGAGGGGAAAATTATATATTATTTTATAAAAGATGAGGAAATTAGAGATTTTTTTAATCAACTAGGATAACAACTATTTTTACTACTTTTCCATGATTCTAGGGAGCTACTCTATGAAATTTCGGGTCTTCGGAATATATAGTGGAATTACTTTCTTAATAGTTTAAAAACAACTGGTGTTTAAATCGGATTTTCTGGTGGGATGTTAGGATAATCAATAGTATTATATAAAAGTATCAATCACATACGAGTGATACTTTGGGAAAAAAATAAAATAGTCCAATTTACTTGACCGTGTACTATGGTACATGGTTTATAATATTCAGGGGGTGAAATAAGATGATTTATCGCATTAGTGAGTTTGCAGATAAATGTGGAGTTAATAAAGAAACGATCAGATATTACGAGCGAAAAAATTTATTACAAGAACCTCACCGAACGGAAGCTGGTTATCGGATATATTCATATGATGACGTTAAGCGTGTTGGGCTTATTAAACGAATACAGGAACTTGGTTTCTCTTTAAGCGAGATTTATAAATTACTTGGTGTTGTAGATAAAGATGAAGTTCGTTGTCAAGATATGTTCGAATTTGTTTCTAAAAAACAAAAGGAAGTGCAAAAACAAATAGAGGATTTAAAACGAATTGAAACTATGTTAGACGACTTAAAACAACGATGTCCAGATGAAAAGCAATTACATTCGTGTCCAATAATAGAAACATTAACATGAGAGATTAATTAACGAAAGGAGCTTTTTTATGAATAAATTTAAGGTAAACATTTCAGGAATGACTTGTACGGGTTGTGAAAAACACGTAGAATCAGCACTTGAAAAGATAGGTGCTAAAAATATTGAGTCTAGTTATCGTCGTGGTGAAGCAGTATTTGAACTGTCCGATGATATTGAGGTTGAAAGTGCAATAAAGGCGATTGCTGACGCAAATTATCACCCGGGCGAAGCAGAAGAATTTCAATCGGAACAAAAGACGAATTTATTGAAAAAATATCGGCTAAACGTTGAAGGAATGACCTGCACTGGTTGTGAAGAACATATTGCGGTTGCTCTTGAAAATGCAGGTGCAAAAGGGATTGAAGTAGACTTTCGTCGCGGAGAAGCACTGTTTGAACTACCGTATGATGTAGACATTGATATCGCGAAAACAGCGATTACTGACGCACAATATCACCCGGGCGAAGCAGAAGAAATACAAGTGCAATCGGAAAAAAGGACAGATGTAAGTTTAAATGATGAAGGTAACTATGATTATGATTACATCATCATCGGTTCTGGTGGAGCTGCCTTTTCATCTGCCATTGAAGCCGTTACTTTGAACGCAAAAGTGGCTATGATTGAGCGTGGAACGGTGGGTGGAACTTGCGTTAATGTCGGATGCGTTCCTTCTAAGACCTTATTAAGAGCAGGGGAAATCAATCATCTAGCAAAAAATAATCCATTTGTGGGATTACACACTTCGGCTTCAAATGTTGATTTAGCGCCATTAGTAAAACAAAAGAATGATTTAGTAACCGAGATGCGAAATGAAAAATATGTGAATTTAATTGATGATTATGGTTTTGAATTAATAAAAGGTGAAGCAAAATTCGTAAATGAAAATACAGTTGAAGTAAATGGCAATCAAATCACAGCCAAAAGATTTTTAATAGCTACAGGTGCTTCTTCAACTGCACCTAATATTCCCGGATTAGATGAAGTAGATTATTTAACAAGCACTAGCTTATTGGAATTAAAGAAGGTTCCAAATCGTCTTACCGTAATTGGTTCAGGATATATCGGCATGGAATTAGGACAACTATTTCATAACCTCGGGTCAGAAGTCACTTTGATTCAAAGAAGCGAGCGTCTATTAAAAGAATACGATCCTGAAATTTCAGAAGCCATTACTAAGGCCTTAACAGAACAGGGAATTAATTTAGTAACAGGTGCAACCTATGAACGAGTTGAGCAAGATGGAGACATTAAAAAAGTTCATGTTGAGATAAATGGTAAAAAGCGAATTATTGAAGCAGAACAATTGCTAATTGCCACTGGAAGAAAACCAAATACAGAATCATTAAACTTACATGCAGCAGGCGTTGAAGTTGGTTCCCGTGGTGAAATTGTCATTGATGATTATCTTAAAACGACCAATTCCCGAATTTATTCAGCTGGAGATGTCACTCTCGGTCCCCAATTTGTTTATGTAGCTGCTTATGAAGGTGGACTTGCTGCTCGTAATGCAATCGGAGGACTAAATCAAAAGGTCAATTTAGAAGTGGTTCCAGGCGTTACGTTTACTTCTCCATCGATTGCAACGGTTGGTTTAACGGAGCAACAGGCAAAAGAAAAAGGATATGAAGTGAAAACATCGGTATTGCCGTTGGATGCTGTTCCAAGAGCGCTCGTTAATCGGGAAACAACAGGTGTTTTCAAATTAGTGGCAGACGCGAAAACATTGAAAGTGTTAGGGGCGCATGTAGTGGCAGAAAACGCAGGAGACGTAATTTATGCAGCAACATTAGCTGTGAAATTCGGTTTAACTGTTGGAGATCTGAGAGAAACGATGGCTCCATATCTAACAATGGCAGAAGGATTGAAGCTGGCTGTCCTAACTTTTGATAAAGATGTTTCGAAATTATCTTGCTGTGCAGGCTAAGGGAACTTTTTTACAACTCCCTATTCAAGTGAACCAGCTAATGCTTTAAGGGATTTTCTAAGTGCATTTGTGGTCACAAAAATAATTTAACACTGATGATTTCGACATCAAATCTATAATTGATACCTTAACACCGCAGAGTAATAAAGGATGAATAATATGTCAGACTTATTATCCTTTCCAGACATTAAAACAATAGAACCGCCACAAGAAAATGAAACCGATATGATGTTTAAAGTTGAAGCAGTCGGACCACCTGAATGTTGTCCTGAATGTGGTTTTGACAAGTTGTACAAACACAGTTCAAGAAATCAACTAATTATGGATTTGCCCATTCGTTTAAAGCGAGTGGGCTTACAATTGAACCGTAGACGATACAAGTGTCGTGAATGCAGATCTACCTTCTGGGAACGCCTAATATCTGTAGATGAAAAGCGTAGTATGACCAAAAGGCTTTTAAAGTCCATTCAAGAGCAATCCATGTCTAAGACCTTTGTAGAAGTCGCAGAAAGCGTTGGTGTTGACGAAAAAACCATTAGGAACGTTTTTAAGGACTATGTGGCACTCAAAGAACGTGAATACCAGTTTGAAACTCCTAAGTGGCTTGGGATAGACGAGATACATATTATCCGTAGACCTCGGCTTGTATTGACTAATATTGAACGCAGGACTATTTATGACATCAAGCCTAACCGTAACAAGGAAACAGTCATCCAACGTCTTTCAGAAATCAGTGACAGGACTTACATTGAGTACGTCACAATGGATATGTGGAAGCCCTACAAAGACGCAGTGAACACTATCCTTCCACACGCTAAAGTTGTCGTAGATAAGTTTCATGTAGTTAGAATGGCTAATCAAGCCTTAGATAACGTCAGAAAGTCTTTGAAAGCCCATATGAGCCAAAAAGAAAGACGTACCTTATGCGTGAAAGGTTTATCCTTCTAAAGCGTAAACACGATCTAAATGAACGTGAATCATTCCTCTTAGATACTTGGTTAGGTAATCTTCCTGCTTTAAAAGAAGCCTATGAACTCAAAGAAGAGTTTTACTGGATATGGGATACTCCTGATCCAGATGAAGGTCATCTTCGTTATAGTCAATGGAGACACCGTTGTATGTCCAGCAACTCTAAAGACGCATATAAAGACCTCGTGAGAGCCGTAGACAACTGGCATGTTGAAATATTCAACTACTTTGATAAAAGGCTCACTAATGCTTATACGGAGTCAATTAACAGCATTATTAGGCAGGTAGAGCGAATGGGTAGAGGTTACTCGTTTGATGCCTTACGAGCCAAAATCCTTTTCAATGAGAAGCTCCATAAAAAGCGTAAGCCACGATTTAATTCAAGTGCTTTCAATAAAGCTATGTTATACGATACTTTCAATTGGTATGAAGTGAATGATCACGACATTACAGACAACTTAGGTGTCGATTTTTCCACACTTATTAAGAATTTGGAGAAGGGTGATTTATAAGCCCTTTTCCACCATAAAATCCGAATACCCGAAATTTTTTGATGAAAATTACTCACAAGAAATAATATATAGAACTGTTTAAATATCTTCAGGATAGAAAAAGAAATTGTCCAGGCACGAAGAAACTGTATATTTGTTGCTAAACTGTACATCATCTTTATGATACGGTATTTCGTATTTCTCAACTACATAAGCTCCGAAAACTAAAATGTGATAACCCTTTGATAACCTCTCGATTTTCAAAAGGATTATATATGTAAATATTGAGGATTTATCTCTTAAAATTACTTGATTTTAGTGATAATTTACCATAAATATCATAATGTAGAAAAAACCAGGTCTTAAGAAAGCTCGTAAAGCATCACAATTTAGTAAACGTTAATTCGAGAGAATTACTATACTTACAAAGAGCACCTTCCGAGGTGTTCTTTTTTATATTTTCATACTAAATTGGTGTAATCTGACAAAGTCAGTTGCCTCAAAACGTTAATCAATACGATTATATCAACATTTCAAAGCACTCAAGAGTTTACCTCATGGGTGCTTTTCTGATGATTTTTAGCAAAATTCACACTATTGTTTCTTTGCATTCAACTCAAATCCTTCTGGTCAAATTATTAACAAATCTTCAAGAAGAGTGATTGGTGAAATAGGCTGTTTGAGGCTTTTATGCTATACTAGTTTTAATGACAATCTTCTATTTCTAAAGCAACAATAGATCCGTAATTTGTTTTTAATTAAGGAGTTTTGGATTGTAAGAGGGAGATGATATATCTGAAGGAGCATCAATATGAAAAAACGTGCCTTGATTTTACTGGTTTTGTTCATTGTAGTATTTGGAGGAGGAGCATGGATGGCGCAGAAAACAAATCTATTCGGAGGAGTATTTCTTAGTCCGCGAGCCAAGCAGTTGGCTTATTTAAAGGAGCATGAAGAGGATATGGCTGATTTTGTGAAAGCTTTAAGTCCTAAAGTTGAAAGTGTTCAGTTTGATTGGGATAGTATGAAGGTTGGTCAGGTAGGAAATGGAACTCCTCAAGGTGGGGGTTATATGATGACAGTGAACGGTAGAATCAATAACAATAAGGATACTCAATTTACATTAGGGTTTCCGCTAAAACATAATTTAAATGAAACCCCTGAGAAACTTGTTATTATTCAAATGCAGCCAATAAGAATTTTGAAAGGAAATTTATGGGATCTTTATGAGTAATAGTAACTTAAAAACCTTTGATAATTTTTACTCAAATTTAACACCATTCATTCCCAATTGACTTACAATACTTGCTAAAAGTATTTTTTTTTTACATTCATGATATAATATACTTAGATTCCACTATATAGGAGGAAAGAGATGAAAAAACGTACTTTACTTTGGCTAGTTATAGCCCTTGTAGTATTTGGAGGAGGCGCATGGATGGCACAGAAAACAAATCTATTTGGAGGAATAACTCTGAGCCCACGGGCTAAGCAGTTGGCTTATCTGAAGGAGCATGAAGAGGAGATGGCGAACTTTATAAAGTCTAGAAATCCTAAAGTCGAAAGTGTCCAATTTGATTGGGATAGTATGAAAGTAGAAAATATAGGAAATGGTACCCCTCAAGGTGGGGGATATATTATAACATTGGATGGAAAAATAAATAACAATGAAGATACTGAATTTACAATTGGTTTCCCTATAGAATATAATAGCAATAGTATTCCCAATATTAAGAAAATTTCTGAAATGCAACCGATAAGAGTTTTGAAAGGCAACGTATGGGAGATTTATGACTAACAGTAATTTAAAAACCTTTGATAATTTTTATGCGGATTTAGCGCAATCGGCTTATATTGGTCGTCCCAATAATTTTCCACCTAAAAATAATTCAATAGAAGCAAGAGTGTTTGACTATTCAAAAGAAATAATTTATAACGAAGAAATCACCCCTGGAGGTAAACATCTTCCCCATAATGGTAGAGTCTACTTGCAACCAGATCCTGAGTTGCGAGATACTTATAAAGTCACATCGACACCAGTTCCTGATGCGAATGGGATGAGGCAGGATGTTCATCACAAACGTTATCAAAAAGGACTCTTAACTGATGATGAAGCTGGTTTCAGTGCCTACTACTTAACGGATACGCCAACCTTGACTAATGATACCAAGAAAACCTATATGGCTATCCGCGGAAGTGATGCCATCAGTAAAGAAAATTGGAACGACTGGGTTGACAACGATGCTAAGTTCGCTCTCAATCATATCCATACGCCGCAAGCCAAGTTAGCGACAGTAGGAATGAAAACGAAGATCGCAGAGATGACTGAAAAAGCTCCGCAAGCTACGATGGACATCACGGGTCACTCCCTAGGAACCATTGTCTCTGCCCAAGGAGTAGCGGGCCTCAGCGATGAGGAACTGGAGAAAATCGGCAAAGTGATCCTCTTTGACGGCCCAGACACGACAAAGAGTTTAAAGAAAATGGGACTCAGTGATGAGAAAATCAAAAAGATTAGCGAAAAAATAGAGTACTATGTCAATCCTTTTGATGTCGTGGGTATGCTCAATCGTGAGCATACCATTACCAAATTACCTGGGGACTCCGATGAACCTCTTAAAAAACCCGTCGGTAAAGTCAATGTCCTTGTCCCCCTTCATTATACCCAGATTACTGATCCGGAAAGTTCCCATGACTTTGGTGTTTTCCAATCGGATGGAAAGGGAAATTTATTGACTGCGTCTGTGGATTTTCACCCAGAATTGCTCAGGGCAGGTGAAAAGTTGGCTAGATTAATTGCGACAACCTTGGATGTTTTAAGAAATCTAGGAGTTGATGAAAATGTAGCCTCAAATGTTTTAAATGCCATTATGAGGGGGGAAATCGTAAATAAGGCAGCTATCGGTTATGGCGTTTACGAGAATTTTACAACTGAATATAGTAAGATTGTCGAAGAAGCTCGTCAGGAATCTATAAAGTGGGATCGTGAAGCTATTCCTCGTTATCAGGAACAACTGAGAAATGGTAATCTTACAGGAGAAAAGAGAATTTTGGTCCGAGCTCAGTTGCTTCAGACAGCAGCCCAGTTGGCAAATTTTGACATGGAAGATAAAGTTAAATCTGTGAAAACCTTACTTTCAGATGCTAAGGAAGATATTCAAAACATGATAAAAGAAACGAGACAGACAGCGTTTGACATGGTTGGATATTTGTCAAGTTCAGAAGTTACAAATCTACTTTCTGGTTTTGACACAACAAGCTTTTGGGATGAAGGCCTTGCAAGTGACACGAAGACTGCAGCAACATCCTTCCTGACACAAATCGAGCAACTGGGGGAAAGCTTGGTTAAAGCTAGTGGTTCCTTTGAGACCATAGATACAGATAGTGCTGAAGATTTTAATAATCTATTGGCGGATGTAAAACAAACATGGAGGGGAAAAAATGTTAGTCCTAACGGATGAGGATACCTTAATTACAAGAGAGCAACTCGATAGAGGCTTCAAAGAAAGAATGAAGGAACAAGAACGCCAAGCAGTCAGAGCCTTGGTAACTGCAAAAGAGTTGTCAATCCTTGCTAAAGGAACTGAGTTAACTAAAAAGTTGCAGGAAGCAGCCGCAGATATGCAAGAGTATGCTTCTAAGACCTATGTAAACAATATTAAGGGAGGATTTGAGGGCAAGGCCGCTGATGCTGCTGAAACTTACTTGACCCAGACCATGCAAACCCCTACTTTACAGAGTCCGATCAAAAGCTAGGAGAAAACTGGTCATGGATAAAAAGGAACTTCAGAAACTAGAGGATGAGCATAATCGTAAATTACGAGACTTAGAACGCTTGGAGATGGATTTGGATGATGATTTCCACAAGTTTAGCAGGGAGACGGATCATCTCCTAGAGGCGCTTTCCTATGCATGTAGAGATAGTAGTTTTGCTGAAATTCAACCATATATCTTTGAGATAGAGAACAATTTGGATAACTATCATCAACTTTACAAGAGTCGTATAGAGAATGTGCTGGAAGCTCGCCATCAAGAGAATAAAAACTTTCATAGAAAGTTAGAAGAAAAGAACGTTTGACAAATATACCTTATAAAAGAAGGATGATATGAATTTGTTATAGTTTGTTATTATAGATAAAAAAAGAAGTAATTATACAAGAAAAGCAGATAATTTAATCCTTCTTACTAGTTTTTAGATGGAAATAGCTCTTATTTTTTTATAAATAGAATAAAAAATGAATTTTAAACTTGCAATTGAGGCAAATTATTGATATAATGAGGGAGTAAATTAATATAAAGGAGTTTCACATGGCTTTAATTCAATTAACAACAGAAGAATTGCGCACCTCTGCTCAAAAGTACACTCAAGGTTCTGAGGAAGTAAGACAAGTACTTCGCACATTGACTCAAGAGCAAAATACTATCCGAGACAACTGGAAAGGTGCTGCTTTTGAGAGCTTTGATCGCCAATTCACAGAATTGTCTCCAAAAATTGAGGAGTTTGCAACTTTGCTTGATGAGATCAATGCACAGTTGAACAAGGTTGCTGAAATTGTTGAGCAAAACGACCAAGATCTTGCATCACAAATTTAATTTGTTATATAAGTGGCTTTAGGAGGGCGAGAGCCTTCCTATTTTTTATGATGGAGAAGATTTAAAGTAATATGAGGAAGAATAGAATTTTTAAATATATAGGAAGTAGTCTGTTGGCATTAGGGTTGCTTGCATTGATTATTTTTTTGAATCTATCTGTTCAAAAAAATACAACGATTAGCAATGAAAATAATGCAAAGGCTAATCAGCAGACAAAATTAAATGTAGCTATCGTAAATGAAGATAAGCCTGTCTACTTAGATACAAAAGAATACAATCTAGGTGCTAGTTATGTAAAAAATATCGAGCGTGATAATTCACAAAATTGGTCTGTTGTCCCTCGTGGAGCAGCTGATTCTGGGTTAGAAAGTGGGAAATACCAACTCGTTTTAACAATTCCTAGTGACTTTTCTGAAAAAATACTCGATATTAACAGCATCAATGTTGATAAGACAACCATCAATTATAAGGTGAATGCGCAAGGAAATTTGCAGGTAGAAAATGATGCAAATAAACTAGCAAAAGACATTGTTGCTGATTTGAATGGTCAGTTAGTTGATATGTATATGGCTAGTATTTTGAACAATCTTTACACTGCACAAAAGAATGTCCAAGCTAGTTCACAGATACAAGCGACCAATATCGGAAACTATCGTACGAACTTATATGGGACAGCTATCAACACTAAAAATCTTTTCCCAACTCTCTATAGTATGTCGAGTTCTTCTGTTGACGCCAACACTGCTTTAAAGACAGGTTTGGAGGGCTACTCACAGATTTTTGGTCGTTTTGATGTTTCGCAGATTGCCTATGGTGAGAAGTTTGGAACTCTGCTTAAGAATAGAGTAGATGAGAAGAAAAATCATGCGGATGTTATCACTGGGCTCATCTCTCAGAGTCGGGAAGACGTTCAGGAACAAATTAAAACTTATAAGGAATTAATTAAAGCTCAAGGTAGTCTGACTTCTAATATAGACGGAACAGCAGCATCATCTGATGGTACGTCATCTGAAGTTGTACCTTCCTATAAAACAGTCGCAGAAAACATCAGCAAAGAGATTGCTAAATTACAGACCAATCTAACAGACGAAAGAACCAAGTTTGAAAATCATAAAAAGGATATTCATAACTTTATTGATGAGAAATTAGCCACTTACTATGGAACAAGTGAGAAGAGTAACATCACTCTTAAGCAATTTTTGGATACAGCTGCAAACAAAGACCTAGAGAAGGCTGTAGAATCTCTCAAAGAGCAGTTGGCTTCTGCAATCTCAGAATTACCAAAAGAAAACTTTAGTGGAAAAGAATTTCGTGGTTTTGGTATGACACCAATCACAATTCCTTCTGTAGACTATACTGAATTAAAAACAATCAAAGAGCCTAACGACGAAATCAATTCGACTGATTTGAAGAATTTGGAAGATCAGGCAATCACGAGTACGAGTGCTGTTGGACGAACAGGAACAAAGGCTAAGGTATCATGGAAAGCTGAATCAGGAGTGACAGTTCACTCCGTCACTTATGATGGTACACCAGTTGAGTTTGGTCAAGAAATTGATTTGAAGACGGGTGGGACTTTTAAAGTAGCCTATAGCGTTGCAGAGACAACCTCAACTACAACTACAGGTTCAACCGGGACTCCAAGTCCAGCTCCAAAAGCAGAGCTAAAATCAATTAATATTTCCTTGAATGATGTCCAAGCAGCTAGTGCACCAGTAGATGTGTTTCGTGTTCAGCAAGCAGCAGTGACTTATGGACAAAAGGTTCAGAAAATAGCTTCTGACTACCAAAAGGTGGAAGCACTCAGACAAGCATACAATACTGTCAAAGAGTTACGAAATAGTGATGTAACAGATGCTTTATCAAATATTTGGCTTGAAGCTATTAGTTCAAACCTGAAGAAGTATGAAGACAGTCTGACTGCACCTGCTAGCGATACAGATACAGAGGGTGTTAAAGGAAAAGTAGATAAAGCCTTGTCAGAACTGACTACTCTCAAGCCTGTTCTAGAAAAAAATGTGCAGGATGTTTTGGCTACCAACCAAGAATTGAATACAAAAATCAATGAACAGTTAGAGTTGTACAAGAAGTTGGAAGAAAATCTAAAGGATTTGGTTGAGAAGCAAGGGAAAGGCAATGATGCTTTTGAAGAGACTAATAATCAATTGGCTACCCTAAATTCGGATTATGCAGCTCTCTTGTCAGAAACTACTGGTGTGAAGGAATCTTCTCAAAGTAATGTCAAAGCTGCAGAGTCTGTGAATGAGACTTTAGGTAATTTCAATCGTGAATTGTCAAACGCTCAAACAAGTACTGAAAAGTTGTCACAAGATGCTGACTCCTTGATGACGCAGTTTAACGAAGAATTAACTAACAATGGAAACTTTGTAGAATCCTTTGTGAAGGTTCTGAATAATGCCTATCAAAATGGGGTACCAAACGAAGTATTGTTGAACTTCTTATCCAATCCTGTTACCCAAAATGCTACTTCAGTGAAAGCGACTGTCAATGTTTACCGTCCATTTACATGGATTTTACTATTGGAGATTGTTAGCCTCTTTACAGCCTATCTGTTTGCAACTCAAAACGTTATTCGCAAAGTCAAAGATAAGTTCAAACTTGATAAGTTACATGATACAGACTTGATGACGGTAACCATCCTATCTGCTTTAAGTCTCGTTGTCGGATTGGTAGTTGGTGTTGTATCAAGTGTTCAGCTACAGGTTGGTCGTGAGTATCAACCATCTTGGGTTCTATTAATTGTTTTAGCCGCATTTGTACTGATTCAAGGACAATATCTATTGCTTAAACATTTCCGAGTGATTGGTATGGGACTCTCCTTCTTTATGATGATTAGCTTTGTTTACCTATCAAATGCTATTGGGACAACGGCAAGTCTAACTGGTTTCCCAGCATTTATCAAAAATCTCAATGCGTTATCGATATTAGAAGGTTTGCTCTCAGGATACTTTGATGGACATCCAGCAGCAATTATCGCTTTTGTTGCAACGATTGTTGTCATAGCTGTTTTACTTGTTATAAATGTTTTTATCAGAGAAAGTAGTTTGTGGTTTCAAACAAGCCAAGCTGAGAAAGAATAGAAATTAGAAATATGAAGAAAATCATTCTTTTCCTTCTTACCTTAGTAACATGTGCAGCAGTCTCTGGGGCTGCTGCAGATGATTTGAAGGATAACAGTCTGCAGATTGATGATTCCCGACTTGAAAAGAAAGAGGGATTGAAATTTGGTCTACAGTCTGAACAAACCAAGGAGCTTTTTAATGAAGCAACTCAAAAGAGGTTGCAGGACATGCAACAGCATCAAGAGGAACAGTTGATCACAGAAAGGGGCCAACTGTTTTCTGCTATACAGAGACCAGTGAAAAAATCTTCTGAAGAACAGTTGTTTCAGCCCAATGCTCAAAAAACAATCAAGTTCCAAACAAATATAGGCCATGTAGAAAAAGGTGGTCTGAATGACTTTCTTCCAGAGATATTCTATGTGGTGTTGATTTTCTTGCTTTTTGGAGCAACGGCAGTAATGAGTTATCGTGTGATGGTAGAAGGGATGGACTAATTTTACAACTAGTCTGTCTAAATAACTTAGAAAAGGATAAACCAGGCATAGGAGGCGTGTAAAAGGTGGAGCAACATATCAATATTACCCTACGTTTGAGAGAAAGAGATGTGGATATTCGCATCCCACGGCGAATTGAAGTGCGCCGGCTGGTGCGAGAAGTGGATACGATTTTTAATCCAGGTATCAAGCGAAAAAAATATCAATTAAGAATTGTCAATAAAGGTTTGTTGATTGATGAAGGGAAACATCTGTCTGATTATCCTATGACGACAGGAGATTTAGTAGAAATTGAGGAGATATAGGTGGCTGAAGAAAAATTTGAATTTGGTGGACAGTCGTTTGTCTATGAAAAAAATGAAACAAACTGGGAATTAAAACTCAAACGTTCAGATGTTGCGAGTCAAGATTTACGGGAACTCTTACTATTGGATTTACATCATCCATTCTTTTTGGAGCAATCGATGGTGTCTGATGAGGATAGTGTCACCTTCTCCTATCAAGTCGAAGCACATGGACTGACTTATGAGGAAATAAAGGAACGTACCATTTCGGAAAGAATCCGTTTGGCCCTAAACGTTTTTCGTCTAGAGGGCGCCTTGGAGTTACCTGTGACTTTCCTTTTGCACCCAGTAAATCTCTTTATTACCAAGGATGCTCAAGCTAAGATTGCTTATCGTGGAATTCCTGGTCTGATGGTTCCTCAATCCATATCCTCAGAAGATTTTTTACGCCAGGCTAAATGTTTTACAGTAACACTATTTAGCGATTTGGATTTCATGGATCTTTATAATGGTTCCTTGGAATTAGAGACCTTGCCAGACTTCTTAAATGACCTATGTCAGGCAGATGATATAGAGGCTGCAGTAGCTGTTTTGGAGAAGTACTACACGGAGAAGGCTGCGAAAGAACGGGCAGATTTGGTCTTGGTTCCAAGTAGACGCCATCGTGTCTTTAAATTGGCAACGATTTGGTTAACAGCCAGCGTTGTCTTGCTAATCGTTCCACTGATCTATCTGATTTTTGTGCAAAATCCTTTCAAAGAAAAGATGTTGCAGGCTGATACTGCCTTTATTAAAGTGGATTATAGTGGTGTTATTACAGAATTAGAGAGAATTGATCCAGCTAGCTTGCCGAATACGCAAAAGTATGAGTTGGCTTACTCTTATATTCAGGGGTTGGAATTTTCTTCTGAACAAAAGAAAGTCATCTTGAACAACGTAACACTCAAGTCAGATGAGCTTTATTTGACTTACTGGATCCAGGTTGGGCGCAATCGTTTTGAAGAGGCTCTTGATATTGCCAAACGGATTAACGACAGTGACTTGATTCTCTACGCTTTGACTCAGGAAATCAAGCAGGTTCGAGAAGATGGTAACTTGTCAGGAAAAGACCGTGAAAGTAAGTTGAATACTTTGGAAAGCGAGTATAAGAAATACTGGGATAGTCGAAGTGAGCTACTAACGAGTGAATCAAGCTCCAATGCTTCTACAACTCCTAACCCTCAAGACAAGGCTTCTGAAAGCAAACCGTCATCTGAGAAGAAACCTGTTCCAAGTAGCTCCTCTAGCAATTAAAGTAGACCAAGGAGAGAAATTATGAAAAAACAAATCATTTTCTACAGCCAAGGTCTGCGTTATGAAGTAGAACTGGGTGCAGATAAGACGGTCTTGGTCGGGGCGACTGAAAAGGCCCAAGTCTACCTTTCTCAACAGGAAAGACCGATTCAGCTCAAGGTCGATGGTGGCGAGGTCTTTTATCAGTACGATGATGAAGCGGGACTCTTGAAAGATGGTCTACGTTTGGGTGAGGTCGTCTTTTATCTCCGAGAAGGGGAGCCAAGGGTTTATGACCTTTTGGATTTATCAGAGTTTCAGATTGGCTCTCAAAGAGGTGCGTTGATCACACTAGATGGAGATGTTGAACTCTTACTTCAAAAATCCCAAAATCAATGGACATTAACTCGACTAAAGGGCGCATTCTATCGAAATAATCATCTGGAACAAATGAACCAGCAATTGATTGGTTTTGGAGATGAGTTGAGTCTAGGGGCGGTAACGATCAAGTTCTATCCTGATGAAGTATGGGTTCAGGGTCCTGCCCAAGTTGGGCCACAACTGACTCTGAGAGAACCATCTCGATATGGTTTTTATGAAGATTATCCAGATTATCATCGTTCTCCACGGATCATCTATCGTGGTAGCGAGGATAAAATCTTGATCAATCCCCCAGGCCAGGAGCCGGTTAAGCCGAGTGATGAACTGTTAAAGCTGATCGTTCCTCCTCTGATGATGGTCGGAGTAACCGTCTTAATCACCTTAATTCAACCTCGAGGGATCTATATCCTTGCGACAGTAGGGATGTCCATAACCACAATGATTTTTTCTATCCGTGGTTTCATAAAAAATCGTAAAAAGTACAAGGCTGATAAGAAGGAACGGGTCGATCTCTATCGTCTTTACCTGAAAGATAAGGTCAAGGAATTGACTCGTCTGGAACGAGAACAAAAAGAAGGGATGCACTATCATTTTCCAACGATTTTAGAATTGACGGACTTGGTTGAGAGTTACAATCACCGGATCTACGAAAAGACTCCCTTGCATTTTGACTTTTTATACTATCGTTTGGGACTCGGGAAAATGCCGACTAGCTATGACTTGAAATACGGTCAACAGGAGCGTAGTGGTAAGAAGGATGCTCTAGAAGAAGAGGGTTACGCTCTCTATAGTCGTCACAAAAAGATCCCAGATATGCCAATCCCGGCAAACCTCAGCCATGGACCAGTGGGTTATATTGGACCTAGAAATCTCGTTCTAGAACAACTGCAACTTTTGGTGATGCAGCTAGCGACTTTCCATTCTTATCATGATGTGCAGTTTATTACGATCCTGCCTGAAGAGGAAAAAGAGCAATGGTCTTGGATGCGTTGGCTCCCTCATGCCAAACTGCAAGAACTCAATGTCCGCGGTTTTGTCTACAATCAACGAACACGGGACCAAGTTCTGAATAGTTTGAACCAAATCTTGAAACTACGCCGTAGTCAAAAGGAAGAAGCATCCCACAAGGAGAGCACCCTCTTCCATCCTCATTACGTGGTTTTAGTGACCGATGAGAAGCTGATTTTGGATCATATCATCATGGAGTTCTTTACTGAAGATCCAACGGAATTAGGCTGTTCTCTCATCTTTGTAGAGGATGTCATGAGTTCCTTGTCTGAGAACATTCAGACAGTGATCAATATCAAGGACCGTAATACAGGCCAACTGGTCATGGAAGAAGGAGTCTTGAAAGAGACGGACTTCCGTTTGGATCATTTCCCAGCAGATTATGACAAGGAGCGGATCGCCCGTACCTTGGCACCTCTCAATCACCTCCAAAATCTTAAGAGTTCCATCCCAGATTCTGTGACCTTTATGGAAATGTATGGGGCGGAGACCTTTGAGGATTTGCAGGTATCGAGCCGTTGGAAAAAGAACGCACCTTACAAGAGTTTGGCTGTACCAATTGGTCTGCGTGGTCAGGATGACCTGGTTCAGCTCAATCTGCATGAAAAAGCCCATGGACCTCATGGTTTGATCGCAGGGACGACTGGATCAGGGAAGTCAGAAACCATCCAATCCTATATCCTATCCCTCGCTGTTAACTTCCACCCTCATGATGTGGCTTTCTTGCTGATTGACTATAAGGGTGGTGGGATGGCCAATCTCTTTAAAAACCTTCCCCATCTCTTGGGGACGATTACCAACTTGGATGGAGCCCAATCCATGCGGGCTCTGGCTTCGATCAATGCGGAGATCCATCGTCGTGAACGACTTTTTGGAGAGTTCGAAGTCAACCATATCAATCAATACCAGAAGAAATTTAAAAACGGAGAAGCGACAGAACCGCTCCCTCACCTCTTCCTCATCTCAGATGAGTTTGCAGAGCTCAAGGTTAACCAGCCAGACTTTATCAAGGAGCTGGTATCCATCGCTCGGGTCGGACGTTCCCTCGGGGTCCACTTGATCCTAGCTACCCAGAAACCATCTGGTGTGGTGGATGACCAGATCTGGTCTAACTCACGCTTCAAAATCGCCCTTAAGGTAGCAGATCGTTCGGACTCAAATGAAATGCTTCATACACCGGACGCAGCCGAGATTACCCAGACAGGACGTGCCTATCTACAGGTCGGGAATAACGAAGTCTATGAGCTCTTCCAGTCAGCCTGGTCAGGGGCGGATTACCAGCCGGACAAGGACGATATGGGGATCGAGGACCATACTATCTACCTGATCAATGAATTGGGCCAATATGAGATCTTGAATGAAGACCTATCAGGCTTAGAAGATGTGGATGAGATCAAGGAAGTTCCGACAGAGTTGGATGCGATAGTGCACCATATCCAGCTCTTGTGTGAAGAACAAGAAATTCCTCCAGTACCACAGCCATGGTTGCCGCCGCTCAAAGAGCGCATCGCGTTAGACGAGCTGGAAGAAGTACAGCCAGCAGTAGCCTGGGCACAAGAGAAACCACTCTCAGTTCTACTTGGAATGGCAGATATCCCGCAGGCTCAGAAGCAGGAAGCCGTTTCTATCAATCTCTCCAAGGATGGTCATATCCTCCTCTACGGAAGTCCGGGTACAGGAAAGACGACCTTCTTGCAAACCGCAGCCATGGACTTGGCGAGAAAGCATAGTCCCAAGGCCCTTACCATGTACTTGATGGACTTTGGTACCAATGGTTTGGCTCCATTGTCCAAGCTTCCACAAGTGGCAGATACCATGCTTTTGGACCAAACGGAGAAAATCTCTAAGTTTGTACGAATCATGGAGCGCGAACTCAACCGTCGTAAGAAACTCCTTGCGGACTATGGTGTTGGGACTTTAGACCTCTACCGTCAGGCCAGTGGTCAGGAAGAGCCGGCTATTGTCATCCTCTTAGATAGCTATGAAGCCTTCAAGGAAGAAGCCTATGAGGCGGAACTCTTCAAGCTCTTGGTGCGTATCTCTCGTGAAGGTCTCAGTATCGGGGTTCACCTCTTGATGACAGCCGGACGTCAGACTAACCTTCGTGCTCAACTCTACTCGAACTTCAAGCACCAGTTGAGCCTGCCACAAAATGAGGCAGGTGAAGTGCGAGCCATCGTGGGCTCTACACCCCTTGCCATGACCATGGAAGATATCAAGGGACGTGCCCTTATGAAGCGGGAAGAGGTGGATGTCATCCAGCTGGCACTCCCAGTTTATGGAGCCAATGACACTCAAGTCCTCAACAACCTACGTCAGGAAGTCGCTTCCCTCCAAGAAGCCTGGACCGGCCAGCGCCCAAGTGCCATTCCGATGGTGCCAGAGGAGTTGACAGAGAAAGACTTCTATAGTCGAGCAAGCGTGCAGACTGCCTATGAACACGGACTCGTGCCATTAGGACTTGACTTGGAGACAGTTGAACCTGTTACATGGAACCTGGCTAAAGGCAATCTTCTCTATCTAACAGATAAAGAAGAGCAGATGACGGCCTTGGTGAAACACATTGCCAAAGGGAAACAGAAGGTCATCGTCTTGGCACCGAAGTATCATAGCCTACCTGAAATGGAAGGTGTGACGATTCTTGCAAGTCCAGAGGAATATCTAGAAGGATTAGATATGATGGAGTTCAAGATTCAGGAACGGTTAGAAGGCAAACAGCGAGAACATGTCGCAACAGTAGTTATCTACAATTTAACTGAATTGGTGAGTGAATTAAACTCAGAAGCGCTTGATACATTGGCTTATGTCTTAGATAAAGGAACTCGAGCTGGATATGGTTCAATTGTAATGAGTTCACCACTAATCACTAAGCATATCGATGTGGTCTCAAAAACTGCTCGTTCTTATAAGCAGGCTATTTTAGCACTTCGCTTAAGCGATCAATCAGTTCTGACAGTGACCAATAGACCTGTCCGTGAGCCACAGTTGGAAGAACAAGAACATTACTATGTTTCCGATGGGTTAGCAAGTAAAATGAAAGTATTAATGATATAGAAAGGGGAAAAAATGGCTGTAATTTTAGAAGGTGAAACAGAAGGTAAAGAGGCTCAATTAGCGATAATTAGAGCTAGAATGCGACAAATTGAGCAAGTCATTGCTGGTTTAAATGGCATCAATACCAAAGTAGAGTATGTTTTATCAGATGATGAAACAATAAAATCTACATATCACTTAGCAGGTAAGAAATATGAGAATTTAACCACTGATGAAGAAGCAATTCTATCTGATGTTGAAGGAGCGTTTAATAAAGAAAGGTCAACAGTCATTAGTGATTTGGAGTTTAAATATAGATCGCTTCAACAAGACGCCTCTCTTTTGCTTTAAAGTAGAATGGTTTTCTTATTTATAGAACAGGAGTACTAATGGCAACTATTACAATAACGAATTTAGAACAGCTTCAATTTTTTGGTGAAAAGATGAAGGAGCTAGCTAAAAAGTATGAGTCCGGAGTAGCGCAAGCAAATAATAAATTTGAACTAAAGATTTCGGGAAATGAAGGACTTGTGATTAAAGAGTTTGTAAACAAACTAAACACAATCCAAAGTCAAGTTTTTGAGAGCTATCCATCTTATATTGAAACTTTTGGAGCGACAATGTCCAATTATGAATCTTTTATGAATGGATTAGGATTTGACAAGGAGGCATGGTCACAAGATGGAGAAACAGGAGTTGAGGGAGTTGAGCAAAAACTCAAAAACGATCAAAAAACGAAGATTGAGGATATCCAGAAAAAATTAGATAGTTATCTTTTGACAGCCTCAACTATTCTAGGTCAGGGGAAGATTAGTGTATTATCGGAATATGAAAAAGCCTCAAACTCACTGGATGCCGCTGCGAGCAAGCGTACGAGTGTAGATGCGGATATGCAGGCCTACTACAAACTATTTATTAGTGGACTAAAAACAGCAAAAAGCAACCTTGATGCCATACAAAATGTTTTAAATCATGCTCGCTATTTGGGGGAGTTGGATCCAAGTGCGGTTGTTCAAGCAATTGCTGCGAAGCGCATCACCAGTATCAGTCAACTAGATGCTATAGATGCTATCAGTGATTCTGGAGATGGGAAAGTCGTGGAGGCGCTTTATTCTCCAGACCCCTATAATAACCTTGGGCAGGTAAATGCTACACATGTTAGTGAGAACATGATGACGGTTGTCTATGGATTTATTTTTACAGAAGTTGAGCGCATTCAAGAAGGAAAGAGTGATTATTCAAACATAAAAACTTTTTTAGATGCATTGCAAAATCAAGATACCTCTAGTGTAAAGATTTATACAGAAAAGTTGATTAAGGGAGGGGATCGCTACGGTTTGTTACTTATCGGAAAAGCGTTTGAAATTAAACCAGAGTTTCCTGAGAACGGCTCTGTCGCAGATTATGAGAAGTACAAAGAGGAATTATTGAAAGCTGAACCAGAATTAGCTAAAATTCGTCAGAAACTCTTTTTGGCAAATTCTTTGACGGGTCTATTTGAAGGGATGAATGTTTTCCAAGTAGGAACCAATAGAATTCCTCAATCAACAGGAGAAACAGTAGCTTATCATCTGATGGATACAAATTCTCTAAAATTGACAACACAAGGTCTCACTTTTAACATGCAGCACTATCAAGTTGGAAGTAATGGGCAGGTGAATGTGAGTTCTTATGATTATGCACTTTCCGTTTTTGGAGAAAAGGAGGCGAATGAAGTTCTTAAACTGGATGAGAAACGAAATAAAGCAGCACTAGATTTTTTGTCAAATGTTATGAAGATGGGAGCTTCAATGGCGGCAGGTCCATACGGGCCACTCGCTGCAATGGGGATTACTGTTCTCTCAGATACATTCACTTATAAAGATGGAGTGTCAGACCATATTGAAGCCGTTAGAAACAATAAGGACTACTTTTCTGGTAAGTTTGCTAAGCCGGCCGGTTTATCCTTGGATGCACTGCATGCAGTAAGTAAATATATAGAAACTTCCAATGAGATTACAGAGCAAATGGTTAAATCAAATACAGCTTTGAAAGCTGCATTAGTTGACTATGGAGGTCGCTCTATTACGGATACAGTTAGAGGAGATTATAGTTATAAGGCTGTTAGTTTTACTCCCCAGTATGATCTTCAGTCGGCCCTACAGATTCATGACATGGACAGGACAGGCTTGAAAGCTCTCACATTCCATAAGGCCTTGGAAAATGGAAAAAGTGTTGAGGCAGCTTTAAAAGATGTAGAAAAATCCCAAAAAATCCTGGAAAGCATCCCAAGCGACAGTGGTCCCTACACAGAAGAAGTGAAAAATTATCTCCAAGGAAAAGGAGGTAAAACAATTGATCAAGTCGGGATTACCAAAGTCTGGAAGGGATTACATGGAGCGAGTGATAAGAAAGCACTCATAGATTCTAAAGGTGAGTCTTATACTCGAGAGAGATTAGCTAGTGAATATATTGATGTTTATAAAAAAATAGCAGAAGGAGGATTCTTACCAAATGAAATACCTA
>NZ_KV832107.1:47345-50343 GCF_001837335.1 Streptococcus sp. HMSC066F01 | reverse complement strand
GGAGCGTATCGAAACCTTTGGTTCCCAGAATCGCTATGTTTACTATAAAATGAAGGAACTTATGACTCCAAATGTTCTATCTAACTATTTTGTCACAAGCAATGCAAAATTTGTTGGGAGGAGCGACAGTAATTTAGTGGAATTAACACTAGATGTTTATGATCTCAATCATTTAGAGAACCTACCAAAGACGATTGATGTAGTCAAACTGATCCAAACCTATGACCAAAATTATAGAGTAGATTTTTATTCTACAAGAAATTACACTAATGATGGGAAAGACTATTTAGTTTTTTCTTTGAGGAATAAGCAAAATAGAGAAGATAAGAAGGAGGTTGCTTTGGATGTAGCTTCTGAACAGATAGTGCCAGCTCTACCTACAGATAAAGCAGAATCAAAACGAACCCCTTTTTCGTTCGATTATACCAATCTAGATAAGATAGCTACTGAATACGGCTTCATACCCACTTACGATTTAGCCTACAGTAATGATTCAAAAGTGAGAGAAGATACTAATATAAACTTTATTAGGGACTACCCCGAATATTATAAGGCTATGGAGGGAGCCGCTAATATAGTAGTTAGAAAAGGAGCCTATTCCGATCCGGAAGCTATTTTCCAAGATATGCGGCATTGGTTTGCGCCGGTCGGTCAGGATAAGCTAGATGTTGTTGGGATAGATCCTAAAACAAAGGAAGAGACTCCACTCAACAGTTTCCAAGAGTATCAGGAATGGTATGAGAAACACGTAAAATAGATTTGGAAGGAGGATAGTATGATAAGACGACGAATTAAGGTGGATGAGATCCAGTCGATTCAGGCTTACTTAGAAAACTATATGGGAGCAGATGGGGGCAACTTTGTCTCTACTGGTGTAGTAAATGATGATTCTGCTAAGTATCTAGACGATGCATTTGGAGCTGCAGCTAAAAGTAGTAAAGACTTAACATCAGTAGTAACTGGACTAGATTCATTCTTAAGTAAGGTTGCAGGAGCTTTCCAACAATCAGAAGAACAGTTAAAGGATATGATTGAAGGAAAGTTAGAAGAAATCCCGATGGGAACTCGTGAACAGAGAGAAGACTATTATGTTTCTCAAGGAAAAAATAGCAAGGAGAGAGGCATACGAAGAAAACAAGTCGAAATGAATAATGAACGTTATCGAGACTTTCCTTAATGTCGACTTTCCTTGTAAGAGGTAATATAAGTTAGTGGAGACAGTAAAACTGTTTCTCAGACTTTTTCTAATATTTTTATAGAAAACATAATTTATTTCATCTGTTGATTAATCGTTTTAATCTTGATGCGGTGACATTATAAGTAAGCTCCACCTGAATTCATTTCAGGTGGTTTTCTTTTGTATTTCTCATCTTCTCACGGTATCGTTCATGTGGTATAATGGGACAAAGACATTTTCCTTTTGTTTTTCTGTTTGGCAATCATTTCAAAGCAGATTCAAAAGATGGCGAATAGTCTAAATCAGGTAAAAGGAAAAGTTGAGAGTATTTCGAAAAGA
The DNA here is from genome assembly GCF_001837335.1 of Streptococcus sp. HMSC066F01. Classification (GTDB taxonomy): domain Bacteria; phylum Bacillota; class Bacilli; order Lactobacillales; family Streptococcaceae; genus Streptococcus; species Streptococcus oralis_S. Next base: position 48,827 of record NZ_KV832107.1, on the reverse strand, counting down.
AATATGGCAAATAAGGAGGGAGAGAAATGAAGAAAGTACTACTAATAGTCGGATCTGTCCTGTTGGGTGTTCTGCTTCTATGGGGCTATCATAGTTATCAACAATCAGAGCAGGCCAAGCAAGAACGCCAAAAATATGAAAATATGGGTTACTATACAGGAAAATGGGAAATTGATTCTTATGAGTTTTTAGAAGATGGCAGGGGAGTTGCCGTGCATTGGAAGTCGCTGAATCCAGAAGAGGATCGATTGTTTGCCAAATACAATCCGGACTTGAGCGAAAACTTTTTGGGTGTTCATGGTGCCTCCAATCAACGCTATATCGTACGCAAGTACTTCCATAATTCTACCTATAGAGGAACACAAAAATTACCTAAAGAGGATCCCGAAGTTTATTATGCCATGTCCATTTATCGAATCGGTGATCGAAAATTGGAAGGGAGTCAGCTCGATCTTTATAAACTTGTAGAGGACTATAACCCTGATTATATACCGGAAGATACTGGAGGTATTATCGAAAAAGATGGCAAAGACTACATTTCCATACAAGTATACAAACGAGGATGGGAGCTATCACAGAAAAAACAATTATGGCTGAATTTAGAAACCAAGCAAATTGATTGGGAAGATACAAAAATACAAAAGTATCCTGAAAGCCCTTCGGTAGATCTGGGTCCTTTAAAGGACAAGATGGGAAAGATGACAACCGATTTGAGAACATCTACAGCGTATGATTTGTTGAATCAAAATAAATTGTCTTTTCGTCAAGATGTATTGAAGGGAAGTGTTTTGGAGACAGCTGCACCTAAAGTTTATCAAGTATTAAGTGAGCAAGATTCACAGTTTTTCCTTTTGATTGATTCTAAGTATGATTATGAGAAGGTTTATGGAGATGTTCCACAGTTTCTTGATTTGTATCAGCTTTTTGTCCCAGAAAATACGAATCTTTACGAAGGGCTTACGATTCCAGCCGAACTCAGTAAGGATGATCAAGAGCATTCAGTCAATACCAAGGAAGAGTTTAACTTGTATTACGATGTTGCTAAAGACCGCGAACTGAACAAACAACGCCGAATATTGGTTGACAAAGGAGAATAAGAGGGGATTAGCTCTATCTGTTCAACGTCAAATAAAGGAGGATTCTTACCAAATGAAATACCTAAAGACTCTCAGCTTCCGAACTAAGGTGTTTGTGGGATTGCTTTTAGTTTCTTTGGTGGGCTATGGTGTCTATTCCTATACTTGGCCCATATATGTCCAATGGCAAGAAGACCATGAGGTATTGATAGTTAAAACGGAGGTGGAGCGTATCGAAACCTTTGGTTCCCAGAACCGTTATGTTTATTATAAAACAAGAGACTCAGTGACTCCAGATGTTTTATCTAACCATTATGTCATGAAGACTGCCAAACTTGTTGGTAGAGAAAGTAATCAACCAGTCGAGTTATCATTCGATGTTTATGATCTCAATCATTTAGAGAAC
>NZ_KV832107.1:46836-47245 GCF_001837335.1 Streptococcus sp. HMSC066F01 | reverse complement strand
ATGTTTATGATCTCAATCATTTAGAGAACCCACCAAAGACGATTGATGTAGTCAAACTGATTCAAAGCTATGATGAAAGTTATAAGTTAGACTTTCAGGCAAGAAGAGGCTATACTGATGGGGGAAAGGATTATATCGTTCTTTCTTTAGTGAATAAGGAGAATAAGGAAGATAAGAAGGAGGTTGCTTTGGATGTGGATTCTGAACAGATAGTGTCAGCTCTACCTACAGATAAAGCAGAATCAAAACGAACCCCTTTTTCGTTCGATTATACCAATCTAGATAAGATAGCTACTGAATACGGCTTCATACCCACTTACGATTTAGCCTACAGTAATGATTCAAAAGTGAGAGAGGACGCTGATATAAACTTCATTGTGGACTACCCCGAATATTATAAGGCTATGGA
>NZ_KV832107.1:44620-46736 GCF_001837335.1 Streptococcus sp. HMSC066F01 | reverse complement strand
AATGGTATGAGAAACACGTAAAATAGATTTAAAATGGAATCCACCAGGGCTTGGAGACTGTCAAAAGTGTGGGCAAGAATGTTTCTGATTTTTTCAATGGTGGTCTGAAAGCGGCCTCATCCTTGTTTGGGTAATAGGAGAAAATAAATGGATAAGATACAAAAAGATATTAATGATGCACTAGAAACAACGCGAAGATGGAATATATTAGTAATGATTTTTGCAATGCCATTATTTCTTGTTATATGTATATTTGCCCCATGGTTTGCGATTGCTTTAGGAACATCCATGAGTAAGAATAGTATAACTTTTATGCAGCCGCTTACTGAATTAGAGTATCAACTAATCATCCCAGAAAAAGTTTTTGGTATTTTATTTTTAGTTTATTGGGCGATGTATATGATTATTTATATCATTTCAAAAAGAAATAGAATTTATGCTTATTTACTCAATTTACTCGTCTTATTCACTCTTATTCATTTAAGCATTTTTGGACTAATTTTAGGCTTGCAATTCTTTGTTCCTTTTTTAATCATTCGGATTATTTATTGGCTAGCTTATTCCGTAGCGGTTGTCTATATTATTTATAGTCTCATAACAAAGTCATATACTAGAGTTTTTGATATTGACAAGGAGAAAATAAAGAAATATACAAATGTTATCTTGGCTTTATGGTTTATAAATTTTATTGCGGGTATTCTTATTTCAGGGTTTAAAAATTTACTTGCTCATTTACTTTTGGCTATATTACCCATCGCTCCAATCTTTCTCATTATTATCTTAATATCATTGAGTAAATCAACATTCTCTTCACTATTTAATCTTAATGAAGTTAATAAAAACCAAGAGAAATACCGCGAAGAATACGGTTATACCATTGAAGAATGGTACGGGAAAAAGTCAAAAATGTACAAGGAATATGTTAAGAAGTCTAAAAAGAGATAAAGGTTTGTAGATGCTATTTCTAGTCTCTTGGCAGAGGATCGGACCTGGTTATTCTGATTCTAGATGAAGCACCTGAAAATAACTCAGGTGCTTTTCTATACTTTTTACTAATTGATTAACTATTCTGGTATAATGGGTTAAGGACGGATTACTTACTAGCAAATACTCAAGGAGCTAAAAATATAGCTTATGGTGCTGTGGACGTGGTAGAATCGGGGGTGGAGTCTATCGGAAATGGGATCCACCAGGGCTTAGAGACTGTCAAAAGTGTGGGCAAGAATGTTTCTGATTTTTTCAATGGTGGTCTGAAAGCGGCCTCATCCTTGTTTGGGTAATAGGAGAAAATAAATGGATAAGATACAAAAAGATATTAATGATGCACTTGAAACAGCACGAAGATTAAGCTTAGTAAAGGCGATTTTTGGACTATCTCTATATTCTCTTATGGTTATGATTGGTACGTCTTTACCGATAAGTGTATTTCGAATGGCTAGTGAAGCTGGGTATGACCCAGCTATTCCACTGACCTCAATGGTTACACAGCTAACATCAGTGGAAAAAGGGCTCATTCCCCCAGATAGTTTCTTTGGCTTTCTATTTTTTCTTTGTTGCGGTCATTTTACTTGTTTTTATATTATTTCTAAAAGAAATCGCATTAAAGCCTATTTAATGACTCAGATTTTTCAATTGTTTTTGCTCGTAATTACATATTATAGTTGGTTTGTAGCCATCTTGTATTTAATCCCTCTAGTAGCAGTTCGTATCGTTTACTGGATTGGGTTTGTCTTATCACTGATTTACCTTATCTATATCCTTGTTACAAAGCAACGCGCTAGAAAAGATTATTTCTCCTCAGAATATTATAAAAAATTTTTGAATGTTATTTTGTTCTTATGGTTGTTGATGTATGGAATCAATCTCTTCATCAACGGACTCAATCATTTCCTAGCGTATCTCTTGCTTGCTTTATTACCAATTTCACCTATTTTCCTAGGACTATTTTTGGTATCATTTTTTAAATCCAATGTAGTAACGCTAGAGAACTTGAATACAGTCAATAAAAATCAAGAGAAATACCGTGAAGAGTATGGCTATACCATCGAAGAATGGTATGGGAAAAAGTCAAAAATGTACAAGGAACATGTTAAGAAGTCTAAAAAGAGATAAAGGT
>NZ_KV832107.1:26279-44520 GCF_001837335.1 Streptococcus sp. HMSC066F01 | reverse complement strand
GTTAAGAAGTCTAAAAAGAGATAAAGGTTTATAGACACTATTTCTAGTCTCTTGAAGCTAACCACCTGAAACAAATTCAGGTGGGTTTCTTTTGCTTTTCTCGTCTTCTCACGGTATCGCTCGTGTGGTATAATGGCATAAGGATTGTTCGTCATTTCAGACGAGTTTATGGAATTCAGGATAAGTTAGCAGGTGAGATGAGTATTTCTGTCAGTCTCCTATACACCTGTTAACAACTGTCAAAAGTAAAAGGAGAGTGTAGATTGGTTTTATTAGTATTAGTGCTTTTGGGTTTGCTCATTCTAATCTTAAAAAGGAAACAGAAAACTGCTAAAAAATCTGAAGGAAACGCCAAGAAAAGAAATTGGCTATTAATAGGTTGCTTATCCATAGTGATCCCAATGGTAATCTTCACAGTGTTCAGTCCGATTTTTTCTCTAATGGATATGTGGGGGCTGTTTGCCCATGCAAGTCGAACTGAGCTTGAGCAAGCTGTGCATCGTTCTTATCAAAACTACGGTCTTACAGGACAGTTTGAGTTAGAAAAATACGAGAAAAACTATACAAGCGTGGGAGGATTTATAATCCACGGTACCTACAGTGAAAATATAGCTGGAAAAACCTATCAGGCTAAAACTCGATTTAAATACTATACTCGCTTTTCGAAAAGTGAAACATATGGAAAGACAGATGCAGAGGTTGATTACAAAAATGGTAAAAAAATTTATGATGTTTTCCCAGAATTAGCCTATTTAGGGATTGAGGTTAGTCCAGGCACCAGCGAGTTTTTAAAAACACTGGACAGTTCAATCAAAGATCCTAAACTTCCTGATTTGAAGTATCAAGGTATTGGTTTTGAATTTAATAACCAATCTGATAATATCTATCTTTATAATGAAATATTGGAGGAAAATCAAAGCAAGGGCCAAGCTCTGCAAGGGATGTATCCAATGGATGCTCAATATCTTTTCCAAAAAGAGATTTTTATACCGACATTTGAATTTCAATATTTCGTTCCGAAGGAAAAAAGAGATCTCTTGTATGATGACTATCTAAAAGATCTTGAAAGGCTCATGAAGGAATTTTTTGCCAACCAATCCCTACCAAGAGGTCTTTATGCTGTAAAGATTGCTAAGTATGAAGAGGATAAACTTGTCAATGATAGTGGTGTTTACTATGTGAGGATTGATAATCAGCAAGTTGTAAAGCTGTTGCAAAAATTAGAGTAGGAGTTGCTAGGTCTAGTCCAGTTTTTTGTTCATAATTTCCAGTTGTGTCTGTTAAAATTTGATTTTCCCAGTGGACAATCGTCCACTTTTTTTATATAATAAAACTAAACCGAATTGGTTGAGTTTTAGAGGTGTAAGCTCAACCGTCGATTTGTTTTTCTAAGAGAGATATTCTCAATAAAGCATCACACTAGGGGGTGAATCATGTACCAACCAGAAAAACTCAAGGCTCGGAGAAAAGAGTTAAAATTGACACAGAAGGAAATTGCAGAGCAACTTGGGATCAGTTTTCAGGCTTACTCGGCTTGGGAACGTGGAATTAAGGAACCATCCAAGGAGAAGGTTGCCCAGCTAGAAAATATTTTAAAGGTAGCAAAGGGATATTTCACTCAGATCGAGATTGTTCGTCTCTACAATAGCCTCTCCAAGCAAGGGAAGGACAAGGTTGTGCTCTATGCTCGCAACCTAGCTCAAGAGGAACAAACACAGAAGGTGGCGACCATGCCAGAGCGCCTCTACGAGTATCGTGTCTATGAACGCATGTCAGCAGGGATCGGGGCTTCGGTATATGACGATAGAAATTTTGATACCGTTTACTTTAATGAAGAACTAGCCCACGATTTTGCTTCCTGGGTGGCTGGGGACTCCATGGAACCTAAATATCAAAATGGTTCCGTGGCTTTGATTCGAGAGACCGGATTTGATTATGATGGGGCGGTTTATGCAGTGGTTTGCAACAACCAGACCTATATCAAACGGGTTTATCGGGAGGAAGATGGCTTGCGTCTGGTCTCTATCAATCCTAAATACAAGGATATTTTCATCTCCTATGAGGAAGATCCTCGGATTGTGGGGATTATTGTTGGGAATTTTGTGCCGATGGAGGGTTAGCCTATGGGCTACTTTGATTATTCCAGAGAGCCCAAAAGTGATATTGCCTTTGTCGATATGAAATCTTTTTATGCCAGCGTTGAGTGTGTGAAACGGGGCTTGCATCCGCTGAAGACCTCGCTTTGTGTCATGAGTCGCGCGGATAATTCTACTGGCCTTATATTAGCTTCCTCTCCCATGTTTAAGAAGATTTTTGGCAAGTCCAATGTTGGCCGGGCCTATGATCTGCCTTTTGATATCAAAACGCGCAAATTTTCCTATTACAATGCTCGAAAGCAAGGCTTGCCTACTGACTTAGACTATGTTCGCTACATCGAAGATTGGGCTCAAGTGACTTTGGTTGTGCCACCTAGGATGGATGAATACATAGCGGTCAATATGGAAATCCAGCGAATCTTTCAAAACTATGGTAGTCCAGATGATATTTATCCCTACTCTATCGATGAGGGCTTTATCGATCTGACTAGTTCGCTCAACTATTTCATCCCAGACAAGAGTATCTCTCGCAAAGACAAGCTAGATATGCTTTCTGCTCGCATCCAGAGGGATATTTGGAGGCAGACAGGGATCTACTCTACAGTGGGTATGTCCAATGCCAACCCCTTACTGGCCAAGTTGGCTCTGGATAATGAGGCCAAGCACACTCCGACCATGAGGGCCAACTGGTCTTACCAGGATGTGGAAGAGAAGGTTTGGGCCATTCCCAAGATGACGGACTTTTGGGGGATTGGCAGGCGGATGGAGAAACGCTTGCATGCTCTGGGGATTTTTTCCATCAGAGAATTGGCCACCAGTAATCCAGACCAGCTACAGAAAACACTTGGTCAGGCTGGCCTGCGTTTGTGGTTTCATGCTAACGGGATTGATGAGAGCAATGTTCATAAGCCCTATAAAGCCAAGTCTCAAGGGTTAGGAAATTCTCAAATCTTGCCGAGAGACTACGTGAAGCTACGGGATATCGAAATTATTCTCCGAGAAATGGCGGAGCAGGTGGCTATTAGACTGAGAAGGGCGGGCAAGAAAACAACCCTTGTCTCTCTCTATGTTGGTTTCTCTAAACTGGAGGTCAGGTCGTCTATTCACACACAAATGAAGGTCGAACCGACCAATAATACAGCTATCTTAACGGATTATGTTTTGAAGCTATTTCATAATAAATACACTTCTGGAGCGATCAGAAGTGTCGGAGTCAACTATTCAGGATTTGTGGACGAGTCCTTTGGCTTGATCTCCCTCTTTGATGATGTTGACAAGTTAGAAAAAGAAGAAAGGCTCCAGACGGCTATTGATGCCATTCGGGAACAATTTGGTTTTACCTCCCTCTTAAAGGCCAATGCACTGGAAGAAGCCTCTAGGAGTCTTGCCAGAAGCAAGCTGATTGGGGGGCATTCTGCTGGAGGATTAGATGGACTAAAATGATTGATCGTTCTTATTTACCCTTTCCATCTGCGCGTGACTATCAAGATCCAGGGATGCAGAAGTGGATGGGCTTTTTCCTCTCAGAGCATACTAGTTCACTCGGTGAAGAAAGAAATCGGGTTGCTTTTTCGACGAGTTTGAATCCCGTTGAGAAGTTGCTCTTGCTTTCACAGCTTTATGTCGGGCAACTGAAGGGATGCTTTGTAGTCAAGGAAAGAAGGCATAAAACCACGATCATTGGTGAGGTAAGCGAATTATCACCTCAAACTCTATCTATTAGGACCAATGAGGGCTATAGGCTGGTAGAGATTGTAGATATCCTCGAAATTCGACTGTGGGAGGAGGAAGTTTATGACTAGAAAAGAGCTGTATGAAAACAAACTACAGATGGATTATTTTTCAGATAGTTACATCCGCTTTGAAGAGGATTTCCAAAAATACTCTGCCATGAATGTTCCCTTGACTTTTTTGATCGATGATATCCTACGAACCATGGCAATGAATCAGAAGAACTACTTCGTCTTGAACAAGGAAAATGCCAAGGATGGGCGGGAGCATCGCTTTTATTTTAGGCTAGTGACAGAAAAAGAGTGCCCCAGAAATCGAACCTATGCATATGCTGGACTCAAAAATAGTAGTCAGTAGATCTAGATGTGAGAGAGGGAAGTCCGATCTAGGAAAGATGGCTTGTGAGCGTCAGAAAATCTCATGGTATTGGAATTCGAAACACCATCTTTTATCTGTGGAGTTCTTGCAGAAACTTATGATGGTAATTCTGATGAGATAAGAAAAGGGCCACTCTCTTTTTTTGGATGAGCGTTTATTTGAAAACGTGGTTGGATTTGAGAACAGCTATCTTCAATGATCATCTTACTTTATAGAGTCATACCCAAACATCCATGTATATTTGTGGATGTTTTTTAATTTTACAGATAGAAAAAGAGAAGACCAAATGGTCTTCTCAACGGGGGAACTGAGTCATTAGAAAGAATCAATCAAAGAGGGTTATTAGTCTTTGAAATTCTTTTGGAAGATGAGGAGAGACAAGATAGAAGTAATGGCTGCCAAGAAGAGGAAGGCACTTGCTTCTTGTTCCCCAGTTGCAGGGAGTAGTCTTTCCTTGTCTTCTTTGACTGTAGCTGTAACAGGAGCTTTTTCATCTTTTGCTGGTGAATTGTCTGTTACGACTGGAGCAGGTTTTTCAGTCTCTCTTGGGACAACATACTCAGGAAGAGTCACAACTGGTGGCGCCTCTGTTCCAACTGAGCTTTGTTTGCTACCTACCTCAATCACTCGATCTTGAGCTGGAGTTGTTTCCGTTTGGACAACCTTGCGATTGTTGCCATTTACTTCAACATACTCGACTAGGATACCGTCCTTACCTTCTGATAGAACTTGCTCTTTTCCTTTGTCTAATTGGGCATTTTCGCGACGGATAGTCTTGAACGGCACTGGTTTATTGACAATTTCCAAACTTGGAAGTGTAAAGACAAGATCCTTAACTCCTTCTTCAGGACTTGAAGAAGTAATTGGTTTTTCAGGTTGAGCAGGTTTCTCAGGTTCAGCTGGATTTTCAGGCTCAGCTGGTTTTTCAGGCTGGGTTGCTTTGAGCTTGCTGATTTGTTCGAGAGCAGTTTCTAGCGCTTGATTGACTGCTTCCTGAGTTTTAGCTTCTTGGATTGCAGCAATGGCTTGGTCAGCAATTTCTAATAATTTCTTCTTAGCTTCCTTGTTGGATCCAAGCTCAGCGACTTTTTTCTCGATAGCTTTTGTCAAGCTGTCCATAGCCTTATCGTACTCAATTTCCGGTTGTTTTGGTTCAGCTGGTTGTTCAGGTTGGTCAGGTTTCTCAGGTTCTTCTGGCTGTTCCGGTTGCTCCGGTTGCTCTGGACTAGGCTCCTCTTGACCTCTTTGATAGTTCTCATCCTTGGATAGGATATCTTGTAGGGCACTGACTGTCAACATGACTTCTTGAACATCCACTGCTTCAGCACTGAGTTGGTTTCTCAATTTTTCTAGATTTGCTTGGAAAGCTTGGCGTGCAGTAGCCGTATTTTTCAAGCCTGCTGGATCAAAGTTGGACAGATCATCTTTCCATTTTGAGATAGACTGGATGATATCTGCCTTGCTGTAGAGTTCACTACCTTCGCCACGAGTGATGAATTGGTCTACCTGAATACCGATATTTTGAGACAAATCATTTCGATTAGGATCTAGTTGAAGGGTGACTGCGTGCAAGTTTTCGTCCAGACCTTTTAAGCTAACCAGAGTTTGATTGCCTTGGCGTTGTGCTGCACGACCGCTAAAGTATTTCTTACCGTCAATAGTTGAAGCATTTCCCATGCCATCTTGGTAAGGAACTTCTTTGCCATCTAGGAAGACTTTGTAGATACCATGATTTGGATCAACATAGCCCTTGATATCAAGTCCAGTACCGTAGAAGTAGGCTGTGACAGTTGTCTTTTTCTTTTGCTCATCAGTTAAGCGACCAAAGGATGCCCAAGACTCCGTTTTTTGGTACTTGTCTGTCGAATTGGTTTCATGGTGCCAGCCAGGACTATAATCCAACTGACTAGCTTGATCATCATAACTTGTTTGGTCCTTGATCAGCAATTCAGCTTTCATCACTTGGATGGTTGCATCTGTAGCGAAACCGAGCAGGGCACCATCAGTGACAGAAGTGAGCTTGGCTTTGAAGTCAAAGACAGAGTCGGCTTGTTCTGTAAAGTCAATCGTTGGGATGGTGACAGTCTTTTCTGTTTCTCCATCTTTAAAGGTCACATCTTGAGTTGTATCTTGGTAAACTTTACCGTGAACCCCAGTTCCAGGTTCTGTGATAAAGCGAACAGTAGCAGTTCCCTTGCTTCCACCAACGCGTTTAATTTTAACAGTGACTGGTTTTCCTTTTTCGACTTCGTAGTTGGTAGACTCGAGTTCAAACATCCCTTTACTATCATTGTTTAGGGTGTAGATTCCTTCTGTAGCAATTGGTTCGCCTGTTTTATTTACAAGAGTAATAGTGTGTTGGCCTGGTGCTAAATCGCCTGTCTCAAAGACTTTTTGGCTGCGTTTACGGCTAGCATTCTTAGTTTGGACATCGGCAACCTTTTGACCATCAACGTAGACAGACATTTCTCCATGACCTGGGTCGACTGTAGAGACGACATAGGCCTTGGTTCCTGTGAAGGTATAGCTTGCTTTGGCATCTTTTTGATTGGTCCACATAGAAGTGCCACGAACACCTTCAGATTCATTGTACCAGGTTGTTCCGGCTGTATCCGCAGTTGTGTTTGAGTGGTATTCCAGTCCAAGAGGATAGCCATCAGTCTTTTCAATGCTGCTTGGTGTCTTGTAGACTGAGAAGTTGGTTAAGATTGGGGTTGCTTGAGCACCGGTGATGGTTACACGGATTTTTTGTGCTTCTACAGGCTTGCCTTGAACCAAGCGACGGTAACCAACGGTCGAACCTTCGCCGTATGTCAGCCAACGTCCGTTGATTTCGACTTCAATCTTGAAACCAGAGATACGTTGACCTTTGGCGATATCTTCCTTGAGTTCAACGACGTCAAAGCGTCTCTTTTGTCCCAAATCGACTGTAAAGCTACCGGTTGTGGCATCATTTGAGAGGGCCCAGCTGGTGTCATCTTTACCGTCTGTGAGGTGGCTTTCCTTGTAAAGGTGGTTTTGACGAGTAGAACTTGCTGTTACGGTGGCACCTTTGGCAAAGTCAGTCGCATACATTTGATCTAGGGTTGCTTTGAATTCCTTCAAGCGAGCCACATCAGCATCTGCGAATTTTCCTTCTTTATTTGGTGGAATATTGAGAAGGAGTGGGGTTCCACGACCAACAGACTTGAAGTAGATGTCCATCAACTCTTTGAGTGATTTCGGTTGTTGGTTGTCATGATAGAACCAGCCCGAACGGATCGAAACGTCAGCTTCCCCTACAGAGTACATATCACCATCTGGGTCACCATGGTTGAGGTATTCGTTTTTCACATCGTCTGTGATGTTGGCCCTTTTGACTTTATGCCAGACAGGGTCACCTGCGATTCCCCGTTCATTTCCGATCCAGCGAACGCTTGTCGGTTGAGCAGAGAAGATAGCGATATCTCCTTCAGCTTCTTTGATGTATTTGAACCATTCATCAAAAGTGTAGGTCACTTTTTGGGCACCGCTACCACGCGCACCGTCCATCCAAACCTCGATAAATTTCCCTTTGTTACCGTATTTCGGATTACCAAGGATTTCTTTCAGTTGGTTGAGATAGTATTGGTTGTATTCTTTTTCGGTTGCGACATGGTATTTTGGATGATTAGCATCCCATGGTGACAAGTATACACCCATATTCATGTCGTACTTGCTAGCAGACTTGGAAACTTCTTCGAGAAGGTCACCCTTTCCATCTTTCCATGGGCTAGCAGCTACGGTATGGTTGGTGTACTTAGATGGATAAGCAACGAAACCGTCGTGGTGTTTAACCACCATAATGGTTCGTTTGAAGCCAGTTTCCTTCAGAGTGCGAATCCATTGGTCAGTATCCAAGTTGGTTGGATTGAAGTATCGGGGGTCTTCTTTCCCATTTCCCCATTCAGAATTGGTATAAGTGTTCATTCCGTAGTGGATGAAGGCTGCCAATTCTTCCTTGTGGTAATCGAGTTGAGCCTTGCTTGGAAGAGGTCCATGATTGCCAATTTCGGTTTCTTTATCTTCTGGATGAGCCACTGGTGGAGTCGGTGTCGTTGGATTAGCTGTATCAGCGACCGGCTCGTATTCAAAGACGACCTCATTCACACCTTTATGCTGGATGGTTGCTTCCAGGCTAGTTTTGACTGGACGGTAGCCAGCAATGTCTTTTGCATGGAAGGTGTTGACAAAGGAAACGTCATACTCTTGGCCGTCATTGTTATCAACTGTCGCTTCCGCTAATTCAGTAGTGGTTCCTTTTTGACGGTAGTAAACTTTGAAGGTGCCTTTGTTGACTTTATAGACTACCTTGATGATACGTGTACCGGCAGGCGCTTTGCTGACAACATTGTGATCTTCAGCCCAAGCATCCTTTAGTTGTTTATTGACCGCTACGCCATCAATGGATACAATTTCGTATTTGTCTTTATTCTTCTGGTAGAAGTCCGTTTTCTCGATTTCTTTTTTGAAATTGTAGTCAAATGGCGAATCAACAGCTGTCTGTTCGATGAAGGTGTCATTATCTTTGACAGGATTTCCTTCTTCGTCTTCGTGTTGGATAACCACACGGCCGTACTCAACTCCCTTGGTCAAGGTAGCAATCCCATCTTGGTTGAAGGAATATTCGTTGCTTCCGATCACAGCTGTTTCGTTTCGAAGCATACGCCCCTCATCAGTAAAGTAGTAACGATTTCCGTTATCTCCTTGGTACCAGCCTTTCACACCATATTTGGCAATCATGTCCTTAACCCATTTCAGTTGTTCAGGTGAAAGGACGAGTCCACCACCAAAGCGATCCTTTTCAGCTACACCATTGTCAACGGTTCCGTGTTGATGGACACCCAGAACTTTTCCTTGGCTATCGACAATCCCGCCACCAGACAAACCAGATACAGAAGTGGTTTTGTAGGTGATACCAGTCGTTCCCTTATCATCATAGGACTCAACAGATCGGATGGTCCCATCTGCCTTGTAAAGCTGACCAGCTAGGATAGGTTGTTTCAATTCTTTTGAGCTCGAGTCAGTTGGATAGCCAATCGTACTGATGGCTTCTCCCGGCTGATGCGTCTTGTGCTCCGCTAAAGGTGCAAAAGTTGCTGCTTTGTTTGGACTAGCAATCGGAAGAGGAATAGGAGCTTCTACAAGAGCAAGGTCGTTTTTATAGCCTTTTCCAAACTCCTTCTTGTTCCAGAAATGGATGTCCTTTTCTCTGAATAAAACCGTAGTTCCAGAGGATGGCAGTGAGTTTTTCTTTTCGCTGTTTGAACCAACGTTATAGTAGAACTGGGCAGATTTTCCACCACGAATGTGACCTTCGCCAGTTTCTTTATTGGCCTCTAGGAAGTTATGAGCAACGGTAAGGATCAGGTTAGGGGCTACGAAGATACCTGAGCCTGAAACGAGGTAGCGTTGTTCCCCTGCGTTGTAAGTGCTGTAAACCATAGTAGCAGCAGTAGCAGGTTGTCCCTCGTAGTTGATATGTTTGAGGTCTTGTCCACCGTTAATGATGGCACGGTTTCCGTTCTCAGTTTCTTTTGGAGCTTCTTCCTTATCCTTTAGAATGCTCTTAGTTTCTACTTTTGGACTAGCTTTTTGGTCAACGATAGTAGTCGTATCGAGTTCTTTGACAGGTGTGTCTGGATAGGCACGGTCCTGAACGTCTTCAGGGAGCAAGTCAGCACTGTTGGTATCGGCAGCAGGTGTTTCTTGTTTTTCAGCTTCTACACGGCCTTCTTCTTTGACTGGTTCAGCCTTGGTCTCTTCTATATCTGCTACTTGTTTCATTTGCTGATCTAAATTGGATATCGTGACAGGAGACGTTTCGTCTGCACGCACGGTTCCAGAAGCAAAAAATGCCAGTCCCACGATAACAGATGCCACACCTACAGTCAACTTCCGAATGCTAAATGTTTGCCCTTTTTCAAAAAGGTATCGATTCATAATATACTCCTAGTTTTTAGAAAGGCAGTCAGCTACTGCCCAAGCCCAAGTCTGACTTGGTTACAACTTGATTTAAGGAAAACAACTCTCTGGTAATTTGTAAGCCACCTTACCTCCTGTTTATAAAGCGCTTTCATTTTAAGGTAAAAAAATTTAAAAGGTCATTTCTCCCTTAAAATGACTGAAAACTTTTAATATAACAAATATACTAAATTAATGAAAGAATTGCAATAGCAAAAAGCAAAAAAATAAATATAAATTAAAGAAAATCAGTTACTTTTTAAAGAAAAAACGCATCCTTTCAGGGCTCAAACTAAATGAAAGGATACGTTTTAAAAAGAAATTAGAGTATTTTTTGGAGAGACTCTTGGATGGTTTGGGGGTCTGTTTTGGAAGAGAAGCGCTCAAGGACTTGCCCATCTCGACCAATGAGAAACTTAGCAAAATTCCATTCGATTCGTTTTCCTAGCGGACCAGCTTTCTGGTCTTTTAGCCAAACATAAAGAGGATCTGCCTCCTTGCCGTTGACCTTGATCTTGGCAAAGCGAGGGAAAGTTGTCTGATAGTGTAGGTTGCAGAAACTATTGATTTCCTCTGCGCTGCCGGGTGCTTGTCCCATGAACTGATTGCAAGGGAAATCTAGGATTTCAAAGCCCTTATCTTGATAGCGTTCATAGAGTTCTTGGAGCCCTTGGTACTGGGGCGTTAAGCCACATCCAGTAGCAGTGTTGACAATCAAGAGAACCTTGCCATGATAGCTCTCCAGGGGAGTTGCTTGGTTGTTTTGGTTCAAAACGGAAAAATCATATATACTGGTCATTTTTCTATATTCTCCTTATGCATTCCTGATTCAGAGTGTTTCATTTCGTGTTCCGATAAAAAGGCATAGGTCATGCTTCCAAAGATGGCACCAATTCCTAAACCCAAGACTAGTAAAGGGAGCATTTTATCGAAATGGGAGAGATTGTCCCAAAAGGTATCGAGGGGAAGATGCTGAACAAAGAGTTTGTGAAAGGCTGATAAGACAAACAAGCCAATTGGAATACTGATGAATACACCCCAACTACGAACTTGGATTTGACTTTTGCTGTAGCTTTTGTGATGGATTTCGGACGGGTCATCCTTGTCTAAATGTAAGTTGCGAACTGCTAGTCTCGCCCTAGATGCGAGGACGAAGATAAGTCCAAAATAGAGGTAAGGCATGGCATCTCGCACCAACTCTATGAAGCGTCCAAATAGGAGATAGAACAAGAAGAGTAGGAGGGAGGAGTAAACGATTTGGATCAAGGCACGGGCACAAGCCTTGTAAATCATCTCTTGACGGCATTCATCAACAGGCCCTTGTATGTGAAAGAATAGTTTGAGTAAGCGAGTGGTGAAATCTTCTTTTTTCATGGGAGTAACCTCCTAAATGAGCGATTTTTGATTGATTTCTTTAAAGAGTTGATAGAGAGTATAGAAGTAAACCAAACTAAAAATGATACAGATTATTAGAAATACCAGGTATCTCCAATCCATAGGATTTGTTAAAAGTTGTGGAAAGGATACGAGGATAAAACAGAGAGATGCGTTTAGAAGACGTATTTTTTTGATTGGATTTTCTGGAATCTCTGTCCCTTGTTCAATACAGGAAGGAATAAAAGAAAGATAATCAAGAAAGGATGCTCAATATGTCCAGAAAGTAGGAAAAAGGTAACAAAGATACTGATAAAAACATGACTGATCAGTAGTCTAGCTAGTGATTTCATAAGGCACCTCCTAGTCGTCTTCTTGGTCTTTCTTGGCTTTTCGAATACGAAGAGAGACGATAATTTGTATGGTCACTCCGAAGAAGAGGGTAGCTAGGATAGTTGATACAAAATGCCCTGCATTTAAAAGAGAAGCAAGATAATCCTTGCTATCATCGGTTAGGACATTCAGAAGCGGTATTCCAAAGAACATGCCCATGCCATAGATTAGACCGGCTTTTAGACCAGGAAAATGCAGTTGTTTACTTTCTTTCTTACTTAACATTTCGGGATCAATAGCTGTGATGCCCGTTTTCTTGGTTTGAGAGACCACATAGAGGGCAGCCATCATCGAAATGCCAAACACCACGAGAGGATAACCGATAGCGACAATTTGTGGGTATTTATAAGCAAGGACAAAGGGGATGAGGTTGCCAAATATCATGAGATAAAAGAGAACGATAAAGACCTGATTCCCGATACGATCGGCCTCGCGCCGTTTGTGTTCGTCAAGGGGGCCAGAAATGCCGTATGTGCGTTTGATGAGTTTGTCAGTGAGAGTTTCTTTTTTCATTTGTTTGCTCCTTTTTTAAAAATTGTCTTCCCAAAAGAGGCTATTGAGGTCAGTTTGGAGGCTGCGGGCGAGATTGAGACAGAGTTCCAGGGTTGGATTGTACTTGTCGTTTTCAATCATGTTGATGGTCTGTCTCGAGACACCGATATCTTTGGCGAGCTCGAGCTGGGAAATGCCCAGTTCCTTGCGGAATTCTTTCACACGATTCATAGGGTCTCCTTTCTGATATGTCGTATATATTTGACTATATTATATTCTTTTGGAGATAGTGTGTCAAGTATATACGACATTTTTTTGAGAATTTTTTTCGAAGAAACTTAGCCTTATCTGACAAGTGCAAGCTGGTCAGATTTGTGGTAAAATAGATAGGATATGACAAAAGAATTTCATCATGTAACGGTCTTGCTTCATGAAACGATTGATATGCTTGACGTAAAACCTGACGGTATCTACGTTGATGCGACTTTGGGCGGAGCAGGCCATAGCGAATATTTATTAAGTAAATTGAGCGAAAAAGGGCATCTCTATGCCTTTGACCAGGACCAGAATGCCATTGACAATGCGCAAAAACGGTTGGCACCCTATATCGAAAAGGGGATGGTAACCTTTATCAAGGATAACTTCCGTCATTTGCAGGCACGTTTGCAGGAGGCTGGTGTCCAGGAAATTGATGGAATTTGTTATGACTTAGGGGTGTCCAGTCCTCAGCTAGATCAGCGTGAACGTGGCTTTTCTTATAAAAAGGATGCGCCACTGGATATGCGGATGAATCAGGAAGCTCGTCTGACGGCCTATGAAGTGGTCAATCATTATGACTAT
This sequence comes from Streptococcus sp. HMSC066F01, assembly GCF_001837335.1. Classification (GTDB taxonomy): domain Bacteria; phylum Bacillota; class Bacilli; order Lactobacillales; family Streptococcaceae; genus Streptococcus; species Streptococcus oralis_S. Next base: position 31,234 of record NZ_KV832107.1, on the reverse strand, counting down.
CATGACCTGGTTCGGATCTTTTTTAAGTATGGTGAGGATAAATTCTCTAAACAGATTGCTCGTAAGATTGAGCAAGCGCGTGAGGTGAAACCCATTGAGACAACGACGGAGTTGGCAGAGATTATCAAGTCGGCCAAGCCTGCCAAGGAGCTCAAGAAAAAGGGGCACCCTGCCAAGCAGATTTTCCAGGCTATCCGAATCGAAGTCAATGATGAGCTGGGCGCTGCAGATGAATCCATCCAGCAGGCCATGAACATGCTGGCTTTGGATGGTAGAATCTCGGTCATTACCTTCCATTCGTTAGAAGACCGCTTGACCAAGCAACTATTTAAAGAAGCTTCAACAGTGGAAGTTCCCAAAGGCTTGCCCTTCATTCCGGATGACCTTAAGCCCAAGATGGAATTGGTATCCCGCAAGCCAATCTTGCCAAGTGCTGAAGAGCTAGAAGCCAACAATCGTTCGCATTCAGCCAAGTTGCGCGTGGCTAGAAAAATTCACAAGTAAGAGGAAAAACATGGCAGAAAGAATCGAAAAAACAAGCCAGTTATTGCAAACGAAGTTTAAAGGTTTTTCACGTGTGGAAAAGGCCTTCTATGTTTCGATTGCTGCAACAATGATTATCCTGGCAATTAGCGTTGTGTTTATGCAGACCAAGCTATTACAAGTTCAGAATGAATTGACCAAGGTCAATGCTCAAATCGAAGAAAAGAAAACCGAGCTAGACGATGCCAAGCAAGAGGTCAATGAATTGATTCGTTCAGAACGTTTGAAAGAGATTGCAAACTCCAAGGATTTGCAGCTGAATAACGAAAATATCCGAGCAACGGAGTAAGAAATGAAACAGTGGAAAGAAAAAATCATCCGTTATGCCGTTCGTAATCGTAAATCTCCAGAAGAAAACCGCAGAAGAGTAGGGAAAAGCCTGAGTTTATTGGCTGTCATACTCTTCGCTGTCTTTTTGGTGAACTTTGCGGTCATTATCGGAACGGGTAAAAAATTTGGTAAGGACTTGGTTCAAGAAGCAAACAAGGTCCATCAAACAACCAAGACGATTCCTGCAAAACGGGGAACCATTTACGATCGTAATGGAACGCCTATTGCAGAGGATGCGACTTCGTATAATATCTACGCCGTTATTGACAAGACCTACAAGTCAGCAACAGGCAAAATTCTCTATGTAGAGGATTCTCAATTTAATAAGGTAGCTGAAATTTTCCATAAGTATCTGGATATGGAAGAGTCTTATGTCAAAGAACAGCTTTCTCAGCCAGATCTAAAACAGGTATCCTTTGGTACCAAGGGAAATGGGATCACCTATGCCAATATGATGGCTATTAAAAATGACCTCAAAACTGCTGGTGTTGAGGGGATTGACTTTACAACTAGCCCTAACCGTAGTTATCCCAATGGACAGTTTGCTTCTTCCTTTATCGGTTTAGCGCAACTCCATGAAAATGAGGATGGCACCAAACGTTTGATTGGGACATCTGGGTTGGAGAGTTCTTTAAATAACATTCTGGCGGGTACAGATGGGATCATCACCTATGAGAAAGATCGTCTGGGAAATATTGTTCCGGGTACAGATCAGGCTTCCCAACAAACGGTAGATGGAAAAGATGTCTACACAACCCTTTCTAGTCCCTTGCAATCCTTTATGGAAACTCAGATGGATGCCTTTCTAGAAAAAGTAAAAGGTAAGTATATGACCGCGACCTTGGTCAGTGCAAAGACCGGTGAAATTCTCGCTACCACCCAACGACCTACCTTTAATGCAGATACTAAAGAAGGAATCACTGAGGACTTTGTTTGGCGTGACATTCTTTATCAAAGTAACTATGAACCAGGATCAGCCATGAAGGTTATGACGTTAGCTTCTTCTATTGATAATAATACCTTCCCAAGTGGAGAATACTTCAATAGCAGTGAATTAAAAATAGCGGATGCGACGATTCGAGATTGGGATGTTAATGATGGTTTGACTACTGGTGGGATGATGACTTTCTCACAAGGTTTCGCTCACTCCAGTAATGTTGGAATGAGTCTACTTGAACAAAAAATGGGAGATGCTACTTGGTTGGATTATCTAAACCGCTTTAAATTTGGGATCCCAACTCGCTTTGGTTTGACAGATGAATACGCTGGTCAACTTCCAGCTGATAATATTGTCAATATTGCCATGAGTGCATTTGGACAAGGGATCTCTGTTACCCAGACCCAGATGCTTCGTGCTTTTACAGCTATTGCCAACGATGGGGTTATGTTGGAGCCGAAATTTATCAGTGCCCTCTATGATCCAAATGACCAGTCTGTTCGTAAGTCTCAAAAGGAAATTGTCGGAAATCCTGTGTCAAAAGTAGCAGCGTCCTCTACTCGGGAGCACATGGTCATGGTCGGAACAGATCCTGTCTACGGTACCATGTACAACCACAGCACAGGAAAGCCGAATGTCAATGTTCCGGGGCAAAATGTTGCTCTGAAATCAGGGACAGCTCAGATTGCCGATGAGAAGAATGGGGGCTACCTGACAGGTGAAACCAACTATATCTTCTCTGTTGTGTCAATGCATCCTGCAGAAAATCCTGACTTTATCCTCTATGTAACGGTGCAACAGCCAGAGCATTATTCAGGTGTTCAGCTTGGGGAGTTTGCCACCCCAATCCTTGAGCGAGCTTCTGCTATGAAAGAATCCCTCAATCTTCAGTCAACTGCCAAGAGCTTGGATCAGGTCAGCAAGACGACAAGCTATGCTATGCCAGCTACCAAGGACTTTACGCCGGGAGACCTAGCAGAGGAATTGCGCCGAAACCTGGTCCAACCAATCGTTATCGGAACAGGAACCAAGATCAAGGAACTCTCGGTTTCTGAAGGAGATAATTTGGAAGCCAATCAGCAGATCTTGATCCTGTCAGATAAGGTCGAAGAAATGCCTGATATGTACGGCTGGACAGATGAAAATGTGCAAACATTTGCCAAATGGCTGAATATAGAAGTCGAGTGGGAAGGTAGTGGCAAAACGGTCAAGAAACAAAGTGTCCGTGCCAATACAGCCCTCAAAGACATTAAAAAAATGAAAATAACTTTAGGAGATTAAGATGATTAGTTCCATTAGTGCTGGAATTCTAGCCTTTCTATTGACCTTGATAGGTATTCCAGCCTTTATCCGATTTTATCGAAAAGCACAGATTACGGGTCAGCAGATGCACGAGGATGTCAAGCAACACCAAGCTAAAGCTGGGACTCCAACCATGGGAGGTCTTGTCTTCCTGATCGTTGCAGTTGTTGTGAGCTTTCTGATTGCTCTCCTTACCCAACAATTGACCAACAATGTTGGCATGATTTTGTTTATCTTGGTTTTGTATGGTTTGGTAGGTTTTTTGGATGATTTCCTCAAGGTCTTTCGTAAGATTAACGAAGGCTTAAATCCCAAGCAAAAACTTGCTCTCCAGCTGCTTGGAGGAGTGATTTTCTACCTCTTTTATGAGCGCGGTGGCGACATGCTTTCAGTCTTTTGCTACCAAGTTCATCTGGGAATTTTCTATATTTTCTTTGCCCTTTTCTGGCTAGTTGGCTTTTCAAATGCGGTGAATCTGACGGACGGGATCGACGGCTTAGCAAGTATTTCCGTGGTGATTAGCTTATCGGCCTACGGTGTGATTGCTTATATGCAAAATCAACTGGATATTCTTCTTGTGATTCTTGCTATGATTGGTGGTTTGCTAGGTTTCTTCGTCTTTAATCACAAGCCTGCCAAGGTCTTCATGGGAGATGTGGGAAGTTTGGCTTTAGGTGGGATGCTGGCAGCAATCTCTATGGCCCTCCACCAAGAATGGACCCTTTTGTTGATTGGGATTATCTATGTCTTTGAGACAAGCTCTGTTATGATGCAGGTTACCTACTTCAAACTTAGTGGTGGAAAGCGTATTTTCCGTATGACACCTGTGCATCATCATTTTGAGCTTGGAGGATTCTCAGGCAAGGGCAATCCTTGGAGCGAGTGGAAGGTTGATTTCTTCTTTTGGGGAGTTGGGCTTCTAGCAAGTCTCTTGACCTTAGCCTTTTTATACCTACTGTAAAACTAACTTCTGATGACAAAATAAAACAGGATGAAGGTGATCTTCATCCTGTTTTTGTGTGCTTAAAGGTTAGTTGGAGTCATCCTTTCTTCCTTTTAACATAAATGTGGCTGTAAGGGCTAGGCTGAGTCCTGCTAAGAATAGGAGTGGGTTGGACGCTTCTCCTGTTGCTGGAAGTTGTTCTTTAGGAGAATGATTTCCAGCTTTAGCAAGGCTCGGACTAGCTGGAAATTGTTCAGCCTCGTGTGCCAAGGTTTCTGTATCTGGAGCACTTGGTTTTTCCTCTGTGTTAGAGCTTGTTCCAGTAGCTTGATAGACGACAGCATAGGTACTGAAATGATTAGTGATGAATTCTACCTTTCCGTCTCGTACAGTGAAATCAAGGGCTTGCAACTCCTTGGTCGGAGTGATGTAGTAGATATTTTCGACGCTAGCTGAAATAGGCAAGCGAACCAAGACAGAGCCTTTTGGCTGCAAGCTATGATCTGTTGGATTTTTAAGCTGTAGATTGTAAGCATCATAGGTCTTGCCAAAGAGTTCTTGAGCTAGGACACGTCGGCTAGAAACGTGAGAAATTCCTTCTAAGTCGCTGGCTCCACCGATGATTTCTACTCCAGTCTCCTTATCTTTCAAGACTTGAACTGGATAGTCAGGAAGGCTAAGGGTTGGAGTGGCCTGATCTCCCGGAGTTCCGAAAGGCTCGGTGTACTCAGGTTTTTCAACAGTAGGTGCTTCCTCTTGACCTGCTGTTCCGATAGGTTCGGTGTATTCAGGAATTTCAACTGTTGGAGCTTCTTGTTCTCCTGCCGTTCCGATAGGTTTGGTGTATTCAGGTTTTTCAACAGTAGGAGTTTCCTCTTGACCTGCTGTTCCGATAGGTTC
>NZ_KV832107.1:0-26179 GCF_001837335.1 Streptococcus sp. HMSC066F01 | reverse complement strand
TGCTGTTCCGATAGGTTCGGTGTATTCAGGCTTTTCTACAGTGGGTGGCACTTCTTGCCCTGCAGTCCCGATAGGTTTAGTGTATTCAGGAATTTCAACAGTAGGAGCTGGTTCCTCTCCCTTGCTTGTAGTTGGTTGCTTCTCATCAACTTTCTTTTCATCTTTTTTAGTAAAGACGGCTACGACAGGGCTGCTTGTGGTATTTCCTTGAATGGTATAAGCTTCAATGGCATTTCCAGCTTTGCGATTGGTTTCGTCAGGGATTGGGATTTGAACTTGATTGTCTTGGATTGATAGGATAGTCTGATCCCCACTGGTAACCAGATGCGTTTCATCCACCTTACGCAAAACTAGAGGATCTTTGACACCTGGGAAGGTCACTGCGATGGCTTCCCAATCTCCAGCTGGTAGGCTTAAGGAAATGGTTTTGTCATTTTCCTTAAGAGGTGCGATACTTGGGCTATCTAAACCAACAGCTGGAGCTTTGATGATATCAAAGGAGTCTAGAGAGATTTTCTTGCGACCTTCTGGCGAATCTGGATCAACTTGTAATGTCAGGGTATGCGGACCGTCAGTGAGATTTGTAAATTCGCCAATAAAAGCTCTCTTTTCAGTTGCACCTGAAGTGTAGAAGTCTAGACTTGGCATTTCTTTGCCATCTAGTGTAACACGTGCTCGTCCAAGGGCAAGGCTCTTCAAACCATAAATACGAATGCCCGTCCCTGTAAAGGAAATAGTTGCCTGAGCTTCTGAAGCTGCACTAGAGTCGCTATTGTTGATATCAGCGTATTTTTCCGTACCTCCGTAGAGTTCCGGGTCAGACCAGTCCTTAAACTGGGCACCATACTGGATGCGCGAATCCCGGTCATCCATTTTTTCAATCGTACTTCCTTTTCCAGATAGGACCTTGAAGTAGTCTAAGGAAATTTTCGAGCGTTCACTTCCACGTCCCTTGTGCTCACGTTTAACGCTAAGAGTCAATGTATGAGGTCCTTCTGACAATCCTGTGAAGCGGCCGATGAGGCTACCTTTTTCAGTTGCCCCAGCAGTATGGAAATCAAGTTCGCCGACCTCTTTGCCATCAATTTTAGCAGTAGCAAGACCTAGTTCAGAGGATTTTAGTCCATAGATTTCGATACCAACACCAGTGAAAGGAATGGTAGCAGTGATATTTTCGTCTGTGTAGTCACCTTTTGAAAGGTCAGCAAATTTCTCTGTTCCTCCAAATAATTCTGAGTCTGCCCAGTTTCCAAAGGCAGCTCCGTATTGGATACGATCGTCCCGATCATCCATCAATTCACTAGGAGTTTCTACAGTGACCTGTTCAGATACTTGGGTAGGAACTTCTCCCAGCATAGCCTTGACGGTATAGGTATAGGCGAGTTGAGGATCTAGTGAGCGGTCGATAAAGTGGGTTTGATTGGTTACAAATTCTCTAGTTGCAGAGGTTTGTCCAGATTCATCTTTTACTTGTCTTTGGATGACATAGTGGGTAGCACCTTCTACTTGGTTGAAGGTGAGTTCGGCAGTGACTCCATTTTGTCGAACTGCTGTCAGACTGGTTACACGACCAGGGAAATGTTCAAAGGTAATGACGTCACCTTTTTGTGTTGCTAGTTGGATGCGATTGTTTTTAAGAATCGTTGCTTTGACTGGTTTGCCATTGACCTTGATAAGGCTAGCTTCGATATTTGGATAGTCTACGACTAAGTCTCCACCTACATTTGAAAGGAAGGACAAGCTTTGCAGGTTTTTATCTTTCCACTTCATGCTGACTTCAAAGTTTCCTCGAGCAACCAAGCCAGAAACCTGACCGTCTTTCCATGCATCTGGAAGGGCTGGCAATGGTGCAATGTAGCCAGTGTGTGATTGGAGAAGCATTTCTGCCATTCCACTGGTTGCTCCAAAGTTGCCATCAATTTGGAAAGGCGCGTGGGTATCCCAAAGGTTTTCTAGGGTTGAATACTTGAGCTGTTCGGCGAGCAAGCGATGGGCACGGTTACCGTCCAGCAAACGAGCCCAGAGGTTGATTTTATTGGCCTTAGACCAACCTGTACCACCATCTCCACGGTGGTTCAAGGTAGCACGCGCAGCCTCTAGGTATTCAGCCTGGTCCTTGCTAAAGAGCGTACCTGGGAAGAGACCAACTAGATGGGAAACGTGACGGTGGTGATTTTCAATCCCTTCATTTGTGAATTGCGGACTGTCCTCCTCGTACCATTCCTTGATACGGCCCTCTTTGTTGATGTGAAGTGGTTTTAGTTTGTCAAATTTAGCCTTGACCTCTGTGACTAAGTCTTGGTCGACATTCAGATGGTTGGCGACTTCCATGTAGTCGTGGAATAGCTGCCAGACTAGCGATTGGTCAAAGGTATTTCCGATGGTAATGGTCCCGTGTTCAGGTGAGTAGGATGGAGAAGACACCCAACGGTCACTGGCCTTGTCATAGTGCAAGAAGGAGTTCCAGAACTTGGCGGTCTCCTTGAGCATTGGGTAAATCTTTTCTTTGAGATAAGTCTCATCCTTGGTGAATTTATAGTAGTCATAGACGTTCTGCATCATCCAGGCATTAGCGGCTGGCGACCAACCCCAATAGTAATTCCAACCAGGGGTAGTCCAGCCAAATGGTGTTGCTTGAGTGTGGACCAGCCAACCATTTTCTTGTCCGTCTTTGGATTCGATACCAGCGTATTCTTTGGCAGCGATACGACCATAATAGCGCATGTCGTCAATGTAATTGATCATTGGCTTGGCAGTTTCAGCAAGGTTGCTCATGTAGGCTGGCCAATAATTCATTTGCAAATTGACATTGAGGTGGTAATCAGCGTTCCAAGGTGGATTGTCTACGGCATTCCAGACTCCCTGCAGGTTGGCAGGAAGGGCATCTGTCCGATCACGAGACGAACTGATGAGTAGATATCGGCCGTATTGGAAGAAGAGTTCTTCCAATTTTTGCCCTTTTTCTGGGTTATAGCCTTGAAGGGCCTCTTTAGTCGTTTGAGCAGTCTTGTTTCCGCCTAGATTTAGTTTAACGCGGTTAAAGAGACTTTGATAGTCCTTGATATGGGCCTTTTTAAGTGTTTCGTAGTCTTTGGCCTTAGCTGCTTCGACAATCCCTTTAACTGTTTTTTCGAGGTCAATGTCTTTTCGATAGTTGGTTTTTGGATTCTGAGCAAAGTTAGTCTTAGCACTGAGATAGAGGGTCGCATAACTTGCGCCTGTAACGGTTAGTGTCTCATTCTGAACAGTAACTGTTCCATCCGTTTTAATTCCTAAATAGGATGCAAATTTGAGGCCGTTATCTTTAACAGTTCCCTTTAGAAGGATTCCGTTTGCATCTGTAGTGACATGACCATTCTTATAGTTGGAATATTCCCAAGAGTAGTTGCCATTAGCAAGCAAGTCTTCTGTCAAACTGTTCCAAAGGGTAAAGTCAAGTGTCTTGTTTCCTTTTTTGGTCAAGTGGGTCACGGTGACATCATCAGGATAGCTGGAGAAGGTTTCGCGTTTGAAGGTCGTCCCATCTTGGGTGTAAGAAGTAGTCGTAGTGGCCTCTGTGATATCCAAACCACGGTAATAATCTGTTACTGTATCCAGACCTTTCTTCTGATTGTTAAAGACCATGAAGATATCACCAAAGGCTAGGTAGCGACCATATTGGGCATTATTAGGCCCAACGAGATTTCTTTCAGCTAGGCGTTTGGCTTTTTGGCGGTCTCCATCTTCAAGAGCCTTACGAATTTCTGCCAAGACCTTGTAGCGATCCTTGTAGTTCCCACCATTATAGTCGCTGCTATCGGGCTGGGGACCACCAGACCAGAGAGTCTTTTCGTTATACTGGATTCTTTCTTCACCAATCAGACCAAAGACCTTGGCTCCCATCTCGCCATTTCCGACTGGAAGGGCTTGTTTTTCCCATCCATCATAGGAAGGAGCTGTTGGATGATCGTAGTTGAGTTGATAGTTTTCTTGCTTTGTCACGGGCTGATCTGCTTTTTCAGGTTCCTTATTTTCTTTAGCTTCTACAATGGCTTCTTCACTAGCTTGACTATTTGTCGTCTGAGTCTCGTTAGCTGGCTTACTTTCAGAAACTACTGGACTTTCTGCTAGAGACGGATTTGTAGTTTCAGTCGCTTTAGCAGCTTTGGATTCACTATCAGGCTTAGTGATAGATTCGACAGAGGTCGGTTCAGTTTGTTTGACCTCAACACTGTCTGCGGCTACAGTATGGTTGACTAGAAAAACAGCCCCCAGTAAAACAGAAGCAGTCCCAACCGTTAGTTTACGGATGCTATAGCGACAGGATTTCTCCCAAAATATTTTGTCCATAGAAATCTCCTTTAGTATTTGGAACCGTTTACATTTTGTAAGACAAATCCCTATATTTTTGTTTCTATTTACCTCCCATTCTACTGGTCATCTAGCATTTGTCAAGAGGTTTTTGGTGAAAAACATATTTGATATTGCTTTTTCTTAAAATAGTAGAAGAAAGAGAGGAAAGGGTGGAATTATTCGTAATTTCATAGTTCAATCTGATTGTAAGACTAGCTTAGAATTGGCTTAACCCTCTCTTGAAAGCGTAAAACAAACTAGTCAGGAAAGTCACTTTATGGTATAATATAGAAGACTCAAAAAGAAACAGGAGAAAAAGAATGGACTTACTTTTAGCAATTATCTTGATTGTGTTAGCTTTTCTAGGAGGAGCTCTTGGAGGGATGTACTTGGTTCGTAAGCAAATCGAAAAAGAATTTGCGGACAACCCACGTTTGAACGCTGAGGCAGTTCGTGCTCTTTTGAGCGCAAATGGTCAAAAACCAAGCGAAGCCAAGGTACAACAAGTTTACCACCAAATCATCCGTCAACAAAAAGCAGCCCTTGCTAACAATAAAAAGAAATAAATAGGAAAAGTCTGGGATGAAAGTTCCAGACTTCTCACTATGTTCAATAGTTCTCAAGGATAAGACTTTTTCCTTGCATTCTATTGATATTTGATTATGATTAAGAGAGAGGCAGTTTCCATTCTATCAAGCTGTCTATCCGTTCATTTAGGACGAGTAATTATGATGAACTATCAATCAGAAAAAAGACTAGAAAGAAGACTGTATGGATAATCGACCGATTGGTTTTTTGGATTCGGGTGTCGGGGGCTTGACTGTTGTTCGTGAGCTCATGCGCCAGCTTCCCCATGAAGAAATCGTCTATATTGGAGATTCGGCACGGGCGCCCTATGGTCCCCGTCCTGCTGAGCAAATCCGTGAATATACTTGGCAGTTGGTCAACTTTCTCTTGACCAAGGATGTCAAAATGATTGTCATTGCTTGTAATACTGCGACTGCGGTCGTCTGGGAAGAAATCAAGGCTAAACTAGACATTCCTGTCTTAGGCGTGATTTTGCCAGGAGCTTCGGCAGCTATCAAGTCCAGTCAAGGTGGGAAAATCGGGGTCATTGGAACCCCCATGACGGTCCAATCAGACATCTACCGTCAGAAAATCCATGATCTGGATCCGGATTTACAGGTGGAGAGTTTGGCCTGTCCCAAGTTTGCCCCCTTGGTGGAGTCTGGTGCCCTGTCAACCAGTGTAACAAAGAAAGTGGTCTATGAAACCCTGCGTCCCTTGGTTGGAAAGGTGGATAGCCTGATTTTGGGTTGTACCCATTACCCACTCCTTCGCCCTATCATCCAAAATGTCATGGGACCAAAGGTTCAGCTCATCGATAGTGGGGCAGAGTGTGTACGGGATATCTCGGTTTTGCTGAACTATTTTGAAATCAATCGTAGCCGAGATGCGGGACCTCTTCAACATCGTTTTTACACAACAGCCAATAGCCAAAGTTTTGCTCAGATTGGAGCAGAATGGCTGGAAAAAGAGATTCATGTGGAGCATGTAACTTTATGACAAACAAAATTTATGAATACAAGGATGACCAGGACTGGTATGTCGGTGTCTGGGATGTCTATGGAGGCATCTACAGCCTTATCAAAGATCCTCTCGAGCTTGATTTTATGGATTTAGCACGGATTTTTCGTGACGAGGAAAATGGCTTTCCGATTACGATAACGGTGATGCGCTGGTCTTCTAACTTTCGTCTGCTCTCCTTTATCGTTGAGATTTTAAATGCAGAAGCAGGCCGCAATCTAGAAGTCATCCAACGTCAGGGGGCTCTGCTCTTGGTTGAAAATGGGCAACTCCTGCATGTAGAATTGCCTAAAGAAGGAGTCGATGTAGAAGCCTTCTTTGAAACTAGCAAGGTTAGAGAAACTCTGCTCATTGCGACTCGTAACGAAGGCAAGACCAAGGAATTCCGAGCTATCTTTGACAAGTTAGGCTATGATGTGGAAAATCTCAATGACTATCCAGAACTGCCTGAAGTAGCTGAAACAGGCATGACCTTTGAAGAAAATGCTCGACTTAAAGCAGAAACTATTTCCCAATTAACAGGCAAGATGGTTTTGGCAGATGATTCTGGTCTCAAAGTCGATGTCCTTGGCGGTTTGCCAGGAGTCTGGTCAGCGCGATTCGCTGGTGTAGGAGCAACTGACCGTGAAAACAACGCCAAACTCTTGCACGAATTGGCCATGGTCTTTGAACTCAAGGACCGCTCAGCTCAATTCCATACAACCCTAGTCGTAGCTAGTCCAAACAAGGAAAGCTTGGTTGTTGAAGCTGACTGGCCAGGATACATTAACTTTGAACCCAAGGGTGAAAATGGCTTTGGTTATGATCCGCTCTTCCTTGTGGGAGAGACAGGTAATTCAGCAGCTGAATTAACCCTGGAAGAAAAAAATAGCCAATCTCACCGCGCCTTAGCCGTTAAGAAACTTTTGGAGGTATTTCCATCATGGCAAAGCAAACCATCATTGTAATGAGTGACTCCCACGGAGATAGCTTGATTGTCGAAGAAATTCGTGACCGCTATCTGGGGAAAGTCGATGCCATTTTTCACGATGGTGACTCTGAACTCCGTCCAGACTCTCCGCTCTGGGAAGGCATCCATGTCGTCAAAGGAAATATGGACTTTTATGCTGGCTACCCAGAACGGTTGGTGACTCAACTTGGTCCGACCAAGATCATCCAGACGCATGGACACTTGTTTGATATCAATTTCAACTTTCAAAAGTTGGACTACTGGGCTCAGGAAGAAGATGCCGATATCTGTCTCTATGGTCACTTGCATGTACCAAATGCTTGGATGGAAGGCAAAACACTCTTTTTAAATCCAGGCTCCATCAGCCAACCAAGAGGAACCATCAGAGAATGCCTCTATGCCCGTGTGGAGATTGATGACAGCTATTTTAAAGTAGACTTTTTGACACGTGACCATGAGGTTTATCCAGGCTTGTCCAAGGAGTTTGCTCGATGATTGCCAAGGAATTTGAAGCATTTTTATTGGAGCAGGAAGAGACTTTTCTTACCCCCGCTGAGAATCTAGCAGCCTTGATTGATACCCATAATGCTGATCATGCGATTTTAGTGTTGAGCCAAATCACTTATACCCGTATCCCTGTTGTGACCTTTGACAAACGCTTTGTCGGGACTATTGGTCTGAGAGACATTTTGGCTTATCAAATGGAGCAAGGTTTGACGGATGAGCAGATGGCAAAGACAGACATCGTCAATATGACTAAGACAGATGTGGCAGTCGTCGCTCCAGACTATAACATCACAGAGGTCCTCCATAAACTGGTGGATGAACCTTTCTTGCCAGTGGTAGATGATGAAGGGATTTTTCAAGGAATCATCACGCGCAAGTCCATCCTCAAGGCCGTTAATGCCCTCTTGCATGACTTTAGTAAGGAATATGAGATTCGATGCAAATGAGAGATAGGATTTCAGACTTTTTAGAGGAAAAACAGGGCTTGTCTGCTAATTCCAAGCAGTCCTATAAGTATGATCTGGAGCAATTTTTAGACATTGTGGGTGAGCGGATTTCTGAGACCAGTCTTAAGATTTACCAAGCCCAGCTAGCCAATCTAAAAATCAGCGCCCAGAAGCGAAAACTTTCGGCCTGTAACCAATTTCTCTACTTTCTCTATCGAAAAGGAGAAGTGGACAGCTTTTACCGTCTGGAATTAGCCAAACAAGCTGAAAAGAAGACTGAAAAGCCAGAGATTCTAAATTTAGACTCTTTTTGGCAGGAAAGTGACTATCCAGAGGGACGCTTGCTGGCGCTCTTAATCCTAGAAATGGGACTCTTGCCAAGCGAGATTTTAGCCCTTAAGGTTGCAGATATCAATCTGGATTTTCAGGTGTTGAGAATCAACAAGGCTTCCCAACAGAGGATTGTTACCATTCCCACGACCTTGATCCCAGAGCTAGAACCCTTGATGAGGCAAACCTATCTCTTTGAAAGGGGAGGAAAAGCCTATTCTCGTCAGTGGGCCTTTCGTCAGCTGGAGTCCTTTGTCAAGGAGAAGGGGTTCCCAACCTTATCAGCCCAAGCCTTGCGGGAACAGTTCATTCTAAGACAGATAGAAAACAAGTTCGATTTGTATGAAATTGCAAAAAAATTAGGATTAAAAACAGTCCTGACCTTAGAAAAATATAGATAATGGATATTAAATTAAAAGATTTTGAAGGGCCCCTGGACCTGCTCTTGCACTTGGTTTCTAAGTATCAGATGGATATCTACGATGTGCCCATTACGGAAGTTATCGAACAGTATCTAGCCTATGTCTCAACTCTGCAGGCCATGCGTCTGGAAGTAACGGGCGAGTATATGGTTATGGCCAGTCAGCTGATGCTGATCAAGAGCCGCAAGCTCTTGCCAAAGGTAGCAGAAGTGACAGACTTAGAGGATGACCTGGAGCAGGATCTTCTCTCCCAAATCGAAGAATACCGCAAGTTCAAACTCCTGGGTGAGCACTTGGAGGCTAAGCACCAAGATCGGGCCCAGTACTATTCCAAAGCGCCAACAGAGTTGATTTACGAGGATGCGGAGCTTGTGCATGACAAGACGACCATTGACCTCTTTTTGGCTTTTTCAAATATCCTAGCCAAGAAAAAAGAGGAGTTCGCACAGAATCACACGACCATCTTGCGGGATGAGTATAAGATTGAGGACATGATGGTCATTGTAAAAGAGTCCTTGACTGGACGAGACCAGTTGCGCTTGCAGGATTTGTTCAAGGAAGCCCAGAATGTCCAAGAGGTTATTACCCTCTTTTTGGCGACCCTAGAGTTAATCAAAACTCAGGAACTGACCCTCGTGCAAGAGGAGAGTTTCGGAGATATCTATCTCATGGAAAAGAAGGAAGAAAGTCAAGAGGCACAAAGCTAGACTTGATAGAGAGGAAAGATGAGTACTTTAGCAGAAATAGAAGCGCTCTTGTTTGTAGCAGGTGAAGATGGGATTCGAGTTCGCCAGTTGGCTGAACTCCTATCACTTCCCCCGACAGGCATCCAACAGAGTTTAGAAAAATTAGCCCAGAAGTATGAAAAAGACCAAGAGTCGAGCTTATCCCTGATCGAGACAGGTGGTGCATACAGATTGGTGACCAAGCCTCAATTTGCAGCGATTTTGAAGGAATACTCCAAGGCACCCATCAACCAAAGTTTGTCTCGTGCTGCCCTTGAGACCTTGTCCATCATTGCCTACAAGCAACCGATTACGCGGATAGAAATCGATGCTATCCGTGGGGTTAACTCGAGCGGGGCCTTGGCAAAGTTGCAGGTCTTTGACTTGATACGAGAAGACGGGAAAAAAGAAGTGTTGGGTCGTCCCAACCTCTATGTGACTACGGATTATTTCCTAGATTACATGGGAATTAACCATTTGGAAGAATTGCCAGTGATTGATGAGCTTGAGATTCAAGCCCAAGAAAGCCAATTATTTGGTGAAAGGATAGAAGAAGATGAGAATCAATAAGTATATTGCCCACGCAGGTGTGGCCAGTAGGAGAAAAGCAGAAGAGTTGATCAAGCAAGGCTTGGTGACGGTTAACGGCCAAGTGGTGCGTGAACTAGCAACGACCATCAAGTCTGGAGATAAGGTCGAAGTGGAAGGTCAGCCCATCTACAACGAAGAAAAGGTCTACTATCTGCTTAACAAACCACGTGGAGTGATTTCCAGTGTGACAGACGACAAGGGCCGAAAGACTGTTGTGGATCTCTTGCCAAATGTTAAAGAACGCATTTACCCTGTGGGACGTTTGGACTGGGATACATCAGGTGTCTTGATTTTAACCAATGATGGGGACTTTACAGACGAGATGATTCACCCCCGTAATGAGATTGATAAGGTCTATGTCGCGCGTGTTAAAGGTGTAGCCAATAAGGATAATCTCCGCCCCTTGACCCGTGGTCTTGAGATTGATGGCAAGAAAACCAAGCCAGCTGTATATGAGATCCTCAAAGTGGATCCAGTCAAAAATCGCTCAGTAGTGCAGTTGACTATCCATGAAGGACGCAACCATCAGGTTAAAAAGATGTTTGAAGCCGTCGGTCTTCAAGTGGATAAGTTGTCTCGGACACGTTTTGGGCACTTAGACTTGACAGGTCTTCATCCAGGAGAATCCCGTCGCCTCAATAAAAAAGAAATCAGCCAACTACACACCATGGCTGTAACCAAGAAATAATGAAACGAATCTTAATAGCACCAGTACGCTTTTACCAACGCTTTATCTCGCCAGCCTTTCCACCCTCTTGTCGCTTTGAGCCTACTTGTTCCAACTACATGATTCAGGCTATTGAAAAACATGGTTTCAAGGGTGTTTTGATGGGCTTGGCTCGGATTTTGCGTTGTCATCCTTGGTCGAAAATAGGAAAAGATCCCGTCCCAGACCACTTTTCCCTCAAACGAAATCAAGAAGAAAAATAACCCAACATCACCTGATGTTGGGTTTTATCTCTTATTTCAAAGCTTTTTGAGCGTCTTCAATCATGAGTTTTGTTGATTCAAGACCGCCTCCACTTAGATACCATAGGTCTGGTGTTAGTTGGATAATCTTGCCATTTTTAGCAGCAGGAGTTTCAGCGATGAGGGCATTTTCTAGGACGCCATCGTTGCTAGAGTTGTCCCCGCCGATGGCAAGGGTACGGTTGATGACAAAGAGGATGTCAGGATTAATTTCTTTGACACTTTCAAAGCTGACTTCCTGTCCGTGGCGAGAGTCTTCAAATTGAGTATCAGTTGGTTTGAATTTCAAGGTTTGATACAAGAAAGAGAAACGAGATTGGGCACCAAAGGCAGCCATTTTTCCTTCATTGAGGAGGATAGCAAGGGCTTTTTTATCAGAACTTTCGTTTTTAGTAGCGACTTCCTGAATGCTCTTGTCTAGGTTGGCTAATTCTTCCTTTGCTTTCTGTGTACCAGTTTCACCAAAGGCGCTTGCTAGGGATTCGATGTTGGCCTTGGTAGAAGTCCAGTAGTCGTCCTTGCTTGCTTGGAAGAGGACTGTTGGAGCGATTTCTTTGAACTTGTCTACGAATTTTTGGGTACGTGGTGAAGCGATAATTAGGTCTGGTTCAAGAGCAGCGATGGCTTCTAGGTCTGGCTCAACCATGGAACCCACATTGTTGACATTTCCTGCAAGATCTTTTAGGTAAGTCGGAACAGTTTTTGTAGGCATTCCGACGATATTCTTTTCAAAACCTAAAGCGCGAATAGTATCCGCAGCACCGAGGTCAAAAGTCACAATCTTTTCAGGAACCTTTGAAAGTTTGACCTCATCTAGTGAACTTTTAATAGTTATCTCTGTTGGAGCAGAGCTACTTGTCTCTGTCTGGCTAGTGCTTGAGTTTGTATTTGTACTACATGCACCAAGTAAGAGCAAGAAGCTGGCAGCTAGGGCAGTGAGATAAAGTTTAAGGGATGTTTTCATGATTTCTCCTTTTTAAAATGTGATAACGATGTAGGGGGGCTCTTAGATAGGCTTGTTAGCTAAGAGACAGAGGCTTTTCTAACATGAGTTCAGAATAGCTAGCTATAGATACAGATCTTTTTGCCATTGATATCAGCCAGCGTGATGGGAATCTCATAAAGTTGACTGAGCAGTTCGGCTTGCATGATTTGAGCAGTCGTTCCCTTGCAAAAGACTTGACCGTCCTTGAAGGCAACAATTTCATCCGCATATTGGCTAGCCATGTTGATATCGTGGAGGACGATGATAATGGTTTTGCCAAGTTCCTCCACCAGTCGCCGAAGGATCTGCATCATGCTGACGCTTTGCTTGATATCGAGATTATTGAGCGGTTCGTCTAGCAAGATAAAGTCTGTATCCTGAGCTAGTACCATGGCGATAAAGACACGTTGGAGCTGTCCACCAGACAGACTATCGATGTAGCGGTCTTTTAAGTTGGTCAGTTCCAGATAGTCCAGAGTTTCTCGGATTTTTTCCCTGTCTTCTGCTCTCAGTCGACCACGGCTGTAGGGAAAACGTCCAAAACTGACCAGTTCTTCTACAGTCAATTTGGCTTGGTAATTGATCTTCTGCTTTAGGATGGTGAGTTCTTTGGCCAGTTCTTGCGAATTCCAACTCTCGATTTCACGGCCTTTGATACTGAGAATTCCCTGATCTTTCTTGGTCAGTCTGCTCATGATAGAGAGAAGAGTTGATTTTCCAGCACCATTTGGACCAATGAAGGCTGTCAGTTTCTGAGGACTGACTTCAAGGGAAATGTCTTGCAAAATATCCTGTTTTTGAATGGATTTGTCAATGTTTTCCAGTTTCACCGACGCGCCCTCCTGTAAAGTAAGATAAAGAATAAGAGACCACCCACACTCTCGATGATCATGCTGATGCGAATTTCCAGTGCAAAGACTCGTTCGATGAGGGCTTGCCCCAAGGTCAAACTAATAAATCCAATCAGAATGGCTAGGATAAAGAGCAACTTGTGCCGATAATCTTTGACAATCAGGTAAGTGAGATTGGCCAGCATAAAGCCGAAGAAGGCCATAGGCCCTACCAAGGCAGTCGCTGTTGAGGTCAAGAGCACGATGCCCCAGAGGAGTTCTCTCTGTTCTTTTTCAACATCGAGTCCAAGTATCTGAGCCGTTTCTCTTTGCAGGTGCAAGACATCCAGAACGACTGCTTTTCGAAAGAAAAAGATTGTCAAGGCGAGGATGATCAGAGAACCGATGGCTAGGATGGAAGTGTTGAGATGCTGAAAGGAAGCAAAGAGACTGTTCTGCAGTTTATCGTATTCATTTGGATCCATCAGGACTTGGAGGAAGGTACTGATATTTCGAAAGAGACTTCCCAGGGCTAGGCAGATTAGCAGAATGAAAACCAGATTTTGCTTCATCAGCGTCTTCAAGTAGCCTTGTAAGGCGAGAAAGAAGAGGGATTGAAGCAGAAGTAAGACTAGAAATTCTAAGATAGGAGACTTTCCAAACTGTAGAAATTTACTTTCAAATATCAGTAGCAGGGTTTGTAGCAAGACATAGAAGGATTCGATTCCCAAAATACTTGGCGTCAGAAAGCGATTTTCCGTCAGGGTTTGAAAACTAATGGTCGAAATTCCAGTCGCGATGGCTACCAAGAGATAAACGATGATTTTTTGGGAACGCAGCTTCCAGGCAAAGGCAGACAGGTTAGTGATGGGCCAAAAGTAGAGGAGACAAGCTCCGATGGCCAGAATAATGAGAAGGCAGAAGAGCTTGGTATGTTTGCTTTTAAACTGCATCCTTTTGTCCTCCTCTCCAGAGAAGTAGGATAAAGACGAGGCTACCGATGATTCCTAGTAGGAGACTGACAGACAGCTCATAGGGCCGAATCAAGACTCGAGAGAGGATGTCGCAGGCCAGAACCAGATTGGCGCCGACCAGAGCGACCATGAGTTTGGTTTGACTCAGATTATCTCCATAGCGCTTGCGGACAAGATTGGGAACGATGACCCCGAGAAATGGCAAGGCACCCACGGTAATCATGGTGACACTTGTCGTTAGCGCCACTAGAAAGAGGGCCAGCTTTTCAAGTAGGGAGTAGGAAATCCCTAAACTCTCACTGGTTTCCTTGCCCAGATTCATGATGGTGAAGGTTTGGGATAATTTCCAAACGGCTATCAGGATAATGAGGCCTAAGAAGAGCCACTCATACTGATGAGTCTGAATCATGGAGAAGGAGCCCTGGGTCCAAGCAGTCATACTCTGAACCAGATTGAAACGATAGGCGATAACTTCTGTGACAGAACCGATAATCCCACTATAGATGATCCCGATCAAGGGCAACATCCACCTTTCCTTTACAGAAAAAATAGTCATAAAGGCCAGGAAGAAGAGGGTAAATAAAATGGATGAGCCAAAAGCAAAGAGCATCTTTTGGGTCAGACTCGCAGACGGAAAGACAAAGAGGCTTAACACCATTCCCAGTTTAGCGGCTTCTGTGGTTCCGACTGTACTTGGAGCAGCGAATTGATTTTGAGTAATGGTCTGCATGAGGAGTCCTGCCATGCTCATACTGGAGGCTGCAAGGAGAATACTGATGGTTCTTGGAAGACGCGACTCTTGAAAGAGAAGCCAAGTCTGTTGGTCAAAAGCAAAGAATTTTTCCCAAGAAAAATCACTGGTTCCAATGGTAATGGAGAGAAAGACCAGGAGTAGAAGTAAGCCTGTTAAAATATGAGAGAGTTTCATGCCCCATCCTTTCATGTAGATTTGGTATAAAAATACCCTTGGAGATAATGTAACACGATTTTTTAATCTGTCAATAAATTTTCTGACAATTTAATGTAAAAAGAAAGAAAAATTTCTGAAATAATATCTATCCCTCTATTTTATAGGATAAACTAGTAAAAACTAATCCAATTTCCTACTATCCTTCTCCTATAAAAAGTGGTAAAATGGAGGACAGAAAGAAGGAACTGATATGACAACATTATTTTCAAAAATCAAAGAAGTAACAGAGCTTGCTGCGATCTCAGGCCACGAAGCGCCTGTTCGGACTTATCTTCGTGAAAAGTTGACACCGCACGTGGATGAAGTAGTGACAGATGGCTTAGGTGGTATTTTCGGTATCAAGCATTCAGAAGCTACGGATGCACCGCGTGTTTTGGTCGCTTCTCACATGGACGAAGTTGGTTTTATGGTCAGTGAGATTAGGCCAGATGGTACCTTCCGTGTCGTTGAAATCGGTGGTTGGAACCCTATGGTGGTCAGCAGTCAACGTTTTAAACTCTTTACTCGTGATGGTCGTGAAATTCCTGTGATCTCAGGTTCTGTCCCTCCACATTTGACACGTGGAACAGGTGGGCCAACCATGCCAGCTATTTCTGATATCATTTTTGATGGTGGTTTTGCAGACAAGGCTGAGGCAGAAAGTTTTGGCATCCGTCCTGGTGACACCATTGTCCCTGATAGTTCCGCTATCTTGACAGCCAATGAAAAAAATATCATCTCAAAAGCTTGGGACAACCGCTATGGTGTTCTTATGATTAGCGAGCTAGCAGAAGCCTTGTCAGGTCAAAAACTGGGAAATGAACTCTATCTTGGTTCTAATGTCCAAGAAGAAGTTGGTCTGCGTGGTGCTCATACTTCCACAACCAAGTTTGACCCAGAAGTCTTTCTGGCAGTTGACTGTTCACCTGCTGGTGATGTTTATGGTGGTCAAGGCAAGATTGGGGATGGAACTTTGATTCGTTTCTATGATCCAGGTCACTTGCTCCTCCCAGGTATGAAGGATTTCCTTTTGACAACGGCTGAAGAAGCAGGTATCAAGTACCAATACTACTGTGGGAAAGGTGGAACAGACGCTGGAGCAGCTCATCTGAAAAATGGTGGTGTCCCATCTACAACTATCGGTGTTTGTGCCCGTTATATCCATTCTCACCAAACTCTCTACGCGATGGATGACTTCTTAGAAGCCCAAGCTTTCTTGCAAGCCTTGGTGAAAAAATTGGATCGTTCAACGGTTGATTTGATTAAACATTATTAAGCATAAGGGAGGTGGTCGGGATGGCAGAACCAAACCTAGAAAGCCTTATAAGAGATCTCTACAACCATGCTCGTCAGGGTTTGAGTGAAGATTTAGTTGCTGCTCTCTTAGAGACTGCTAAAAAACTACCCACTACAAATGAGCAATTACTAGCAGTCCGACTCTCAGGACTGGTCACCCGTGAATTGCTTCTAAATCCCAAGCACCCAGCACCTGAATTGATCAACTTGGCGCGCTTTATCAAAAGAGAAGAAGCCAAGTATAGGGGCACTGCAGTTTCTGCTATCATGTTTGGAGAACTCTTTAAAATGCTTTGATTCCATTGTGAATCAAAGCATTTTTCTATATGCTACAAAAGGAATTTTTGATGAGGAGAAGAAAAAGCCATCCTATTCAGGATAGCTTCTTGGTACTTAGATTTGTTCAGCAATGACCTTTTCAGCTAGGTTCATAGCGTGGTCAGATACACGAGTGTAGTGGGAAATGATGTCGATGAAATTGACTCCAGCTTGTGTAGAACACTCACCCTTGTTAAGGCGTTTGATGTGGGTCTTTCTGAGAACGCGTTCCATATTGTTGATTTCTTTATGGCGTTCAATCAGACTTTGAGCTTTTTCAATATCATTGTTTTCCACACTATCAAGGGCATCCTTGATAAAGTCAGTAGTTTTTTGATAGATATCCGCCAATTCCTGCAAAGCAGCATCAGAGAACTGAACATTCTTACGTTGGAGGTAGTCTGTTAGGTTGAGCAAGCCTTCTGCGTGGTCCCCAATCCGTTCCAAATCACGAGATGAATCCAGGATGTTGGTCAAGACTTCGCTTTCCTTTTGACTCAAGGATTCGCTTGAGAGTCTGATGAGGTAACGAGTGAGTTTTTCATCGATGGTGTTGATGGCTTCCTCTGTCTTGTGCCCTTTTTCAGCTACCTTTTCATCCAAACCGATGATATAGGTATAAGAAAGGTCAAAAGCTTTGGCTGCATAGTTCCCTAAGTGCAAAAGTTCTTTTTTAGCATTTCCTAGAGCGATAGAAGGAGATTGCTGGATAAGTTGCTCGTCGAGATAAAGGGGCTCGTACTTGACAACCTCGTCTTCACCAGGGATGAGCTTGGTAACAAAGTAGGCCAAGGCTCCGATGAATGGAAATTGTACAATGGTGTTACTTACGTTAAAGGCACCGTGCGAGAAGGCGATGGTCATCTCAGGTGAGAGGTGAAGGAGTGCCTGGAAGTACTCGATCATAGCAGTAAAGGGGCCTAATAAGATTAAGCAAAGAATAGTTCCTAGAACGTTAAAGGTAACGTGGGTTGCCGCAACGCGTTTCGCTGAGACATTGGCTCCAGCTGCTGCGATGATCACGGTTAGGGTTGTCCCGATATTATCCCCGAAGAGAACTGGTAGTGAACCTTTAAGGTCGAGGAAGCCACCTGCATAGAGGCCTTGCAAAATCCCGATTGTAGCCGAAGAGGCCTGAATGAGGACGGTAATCACTGCACCAGCTACTACTCCTAAAATAGGATTTTGTCCCAAGGTTACCATATATTCCTTGAATTGTGGTAAATCTTTAAGTGGGCTCATACCGGCACTGATGAGGTTAAGGGCGTAGAAGATTCCCCCAACACCAAACAGGATGCGCCCGATATTGTTTGCTGTTCTGTTTTTTGTAAAGAAGAGGAACATGGTTCCAAGGAAAATCAAGGGTAAAGCATACTCACCAAGCTTGAAACCGATGATAAAGGATGTAACGGTGGTTCCGATGTTGGCTCCCATGATAATTCCGATAGCCTGTCTAAGGGTTAGAAGACTAGCGCTGACTAGCCCAACCGTGATAACTGTAACCCCTGTACTTGACTGAATGAGGGCAGTCACGACGATTCCGACTAGAACGCCTAAAAAGGGATTGCTAGTGTACTTGTCAATGTAAAAACGAAGGCGATCTCCAGCAGCTTGTTGCAAACCGTCTCCCATGGTCTTGATACTGTATAAAAACAGTCCCAGACCTCCTAAAAAGTGAAATAAAATTTCCTGCCAATTAATGGACATTTCTTTTTCCTCCGAAAAATAATAACGGAATTTCTCCTATTCTATTTTAAAGGATAAAAGTAAATCTCACAAGTGTTTAGCTGAAATTTTCATAAGAAACAAGAACTTTCTTTCAAAATGAGAGATAGTTTCCCTTTAAGATAGATGATTTATAGGATTGTGTCCAAATTTTACTGATTTTTATCCTAGTTATAGTTTTTATGTTAAATAGATTGACATCGCTTTCATATAGGATAAAATGAAGATAATCCTGTTCTGGTGGTGTGCACTGAGAACAGTTACTTTTTATCAAAAAGTAAAGCGCTTACTTTATATTTTATTAGGAGGATAAGATGAAAAATCTATTTTTTGAAAAACGTTGCCGTTACAGTATTCGTAAGCTGTCAATCGGAGCTTGTTCCTTGATGATTGGTTCAGCTCTATTTGCGAGTCCAGCTCTTGCCGAACAAGTCGCAGTCCCTGAAACAGCTGCAAACACGAGCGCCCAAGCTACAAGCGCTAGTGAAACAGCTAATCCAGATACTGCAGCCCTTGAAAAACAATTAGAGGAAACAGAGAACAAAGTAGCTGAGCAACCAATTTCAGAAAACACTCCAGCAATAACGGATCTGGTTAATGAAAAAGAAGAAGCGAAGCCAGCTCTGACAGATAAAGCTGACAAACCTGCTCAACCAACTGAAAAAGAAGAAGTCAAACCAGAGGAAACTCCTCAAGTGACTGAGAAGAAAGCTGACAAACCGACTCTAGCAGACGTTCCTAAAAATGAAGAAAAGAGTCTCCGACCAAAAGAAATCAAATTTGATACATGGGAAGATTTGTTGAAATGGGAACCGGGTGCGCGTGAGGATGATTCCATCAACCGTTCCTCAGTTGAACTCGCCAAGCGCCATAGAGGCCAGTTGGTTAATGAAAAAGCAAGCAGAAGAGCCAAGGTTCAAGCTCTAGCAAATACCAACTCGAAAGCTAAAGACCATGCTTCTGTCGGTGGTGAGGAATTCAAGGCCTATGCATTTGACTACTGGCAATACTTGGATTCAATGGTCTTCTGGGAAGGTCTAGTTCCAACTCCAGATGTCATTGATGCCGGTCACCGCAACGGAGTTCCCGTTTATGGAACCCTCTTTTTCAACTGGTCAAATAGCATTGCCGACCAAGAGAAATTTGCTGCCGCTTTGAAACAAGATGAAGATGGCACCTTCCCAATTGCACGCAAACTCGTTGATCTCGCTAAGTACTATGGATTTGATGGTTACTTCATTAACCAAGAAACAACGGGGGAATTGGTAGCACCTCTTGGTGAAAAAATGCGCCAATTCATGCTCTATACAAAGGAATATGCAGCTAAGGTCAACCATCCAATCAAGTATGCTTGGTACGATGCCATGACCTACAAATACGGTCGTTACCACGAAGATGGTCTAGGTGATTACAACTACCAGTTCATGCAAAAAGAAGGTGACAAAGTCCCTGCAGATCAATTTTTTGCCAATTTCAACTGGAACAAGGAAAAGAATGACCACTCCGTAGAGATGGCCAAATGGCTAGAACGTAGCCAGTATGATGTCTTTGCAGGCTTGGAATTACAACAAGGTGGATCATATAAGACCAAGGTCAAATGGGATTCCCTCTTAGATGAAAAAGGCAAGTTGCGTTTGTCACTTGGACTTTTTGCACCAGATACGATTACCAGTCTAGGAAAAACAGGCGAAGACTACCACAAGAACGAAGACATCTTCTTCACAGGCTACCAAGGAGATCCAACGGCTCAAAAACCAGCAGATAAAGAGTGGTATGGGATTGCCAATTTAGTTGCGGACCGCACACCAGCAGTTGGCCGAACCTTCACGACCTCCTTTAATACAGGTCATGGTAGAAAATGGTTTGTAGACGGTAAAGTTTCTAAGGATTCTGAGTGGAACTACCGTTCTGTTTCTGGTGTCTTGCCAACATGGCGCTGGTGGCAGACTTCAACAGGGGAAAAACTTCGTGCAGAATATGACTTTACAGATGCCTATAATGGAGGTAACTCCCTTAAATTCTCAGGTGATGTAGCTGGTAAGACCAACCAGGATGTGAATTTGTATTCTACCAAACTAGAAGTGACCGAAAACACTAAACTTCGGGTTGCCCACAAGGGAGGAAAAGGCTCCAAAGTTTATATGGCCTTCTCTACGACTCCAGACTACAAATTTGAGGATGCAGCTGCATGGAAAGAACTGACTCTTTCTGATAACTGGACAAATGAAGAAATTGACCTTAGCTCACTAGCAGGTAAAACCATCTATGCAGTTAAACTCTTCTTCGAGCATGAAGGAGCTGTAAAAGATTATCAGTTTAACCTAGGTCAATTAACAATTTCAGACAATCACCAAGCGCCACAAGCACCTACAGGTCTCTCTGTGGTGAAGCAATCTCTTAAGAATGCCCAAGAAGCTGAAGCATTGGTTCAATTTTCGGGTAACCAAGATGTAGATTTCTATGAAGTCTACGAAAAAGATGGGGATAACTGGCGCTTATTGACAGGATCATCTGCTTCAACCATCTACTTGCCAAAAGTTAGCCGCTCTGCTAATGCGACTGGTAGGACTCAGGAATTGAAAGTCGTTGCAGTTGGTAAAAATGGACTCCGTTCTGAGGCGGCGACAGCATTCTTTAACTGGGGCATGACTGTTCAGGATACAACTCTCCCAAGACCTTTGGCTGAAAATATTGTTCCAGGTGCATCAGTTATTGATAGTACTTTCCCTAAGACAGAAGGTGGTGAAGGCATCGAAGGTATGTTGAACGGTACCATTACTAGCCTGTCAGACAAGTGGTCTTCAGCTCAGTTGAGCGGTAGTGTGGATATTCGCTTGACCAAGCCACGTACCGTTGTTAGATGGGTCATGGATCATGCAGGAGCTGGTGGTGAGTCTGTCAACGATGGTTTGATGAACACCAAAGACTTTGATCTTTACTACAAGGATACAGATGGTGAGTGGAAACTAGCTAAGGAAGTCCGTGGCAACAAAGCACACGTGACAGATATCACTCTTGACAAACCAATCACCGCGCAAGACTGGCGTCTAAAAGTTATCACTTCAGATAATGGAACACCTTGGAAGGCCATTCGTATCTATAACTGGAAGATGTACGAAACACTAGATACAGAAAGTCAAAATATTCCAATGGCTAAGGTGGCTGCCCGTTCACTTGGAAACCATCAAGTTCAACTAGGCTTCTCTGATGTTCCAGCGGGTGCAACTATCACCGTTTACGACAAGGCAGATTCACAAACACCGATTGCAACCTTGAAGTCTGAAACTGGAGGCGACTTGGCAACAGCACCATTGGGCTTTGACAAGCAACCAACTCTCCTCTACTATCGTACCCAACTACCTGGCAAAGAAATCAGTAACACCTTGGCAGTAGCGATTCCACAGGATGAGAGGAAAATTGCTGCAGTTAGTCTTGAAAAAGGGCCTAAGAAGACGGTTTACAAAGAGGGAGAAAAACTTGACCTTAGAGGCGGCACTCTCCGTGTTCAATACGAAGGGGGGCAAGCAGACGAGCTGATTAACCTTACTCACTCAGGTGTGACTGTTTCTGGATACGACGCTCATCAAAAAGGGGAACAAAAGCTCACAGTTAGCTATCTTGGACTTTCAGTAAGCGGTGACTTGAAGGTACAAGTGACTGGTCAAGATGAAGGAAAACCAAAGGAAGTAGCAGGTCTGTACATTACTCAGAAACCGAAAACGGATTATCTAGTAGGAGACCAACTGGATCTTGCAGAAGGGCGCTTCGGAGTTCTCTATGATGATGAGACAGAAGAAAGTCATGCCTTCACAGATCAAGGTGTTGAAATTACGGGCTACGATGCTCAAAAGACTGGTCGTCAGACCTTGACCTTGCATTACAAGGGACACACAGCTGAGTTTGATGTCTTGGTTTCTCCAAAAGCAGCTGTCAACGATGAATACCTCAAACAAGAAATCACTGCTGCCCAAGGTCGCCAGTCAACCCTTGCCTATACCTTCTCAAGTGAGGACAAACAAGCAGCACTAGTAGAGAAGCTCACTGCAGCGAAAGCTGTTGCAGAAAACCATGATGCCATTCAAGAAGAAGTCAACAAAGCTTTGAATGACTTGAAACAAGCTGGAGCGGACTTGGATGGAAATCAACGTTATCAGACTGCTAGAGAAGAATTGGAAGGCTTGCTCGAATCCCTTCGTGAAAAAAATCCTAAAGCTGAGTTGATTGAACAGGCAGAAACTTTGTTGGCTTCAGAGATGCCAACTCCACAAGCTTTTGCGGAAATGAAAGAAAAGCTAAATAAGAAACTAGCTCCTGCAGAAGAAAGTCACCATGTTGGAAGTATGGATCCAAATGAAGTGGCTCCAACGGTCGAGGCCCTCCCTGAACTAGTTATTGAAACTGAAACAACAGCCTTTGAACGTCAGGAGAGACCAAACGCCGAACTTCTCAAAGGCCAACGGCAGCTAGTGCAAGCTGGAGTTGAAGGTCAAATTCGTCACTTTGTAGAAGTTGATGCTCAGGGCAAACGCACTCTTCGTTCGACTGAGGTAGTCAAGGAAGCAATCCCAGAAATCACCGAAGTTGGAACAAAAGTTCTATCAAGCAACCAACCAGCTGAAGGTGTGAAAGATTTAGTTCTAGAAACTCCGAAACTGGAAATTGAAGAGGGAACAGTTTCCTTCGAACATCAGGAACGACCAAATGCAGCCCTTCTCAAAGGACAACGCCAGCTAGTTC
Source organism: Streptococcus sp. HMSC066F01 (assembly GCF_001837335.1). Classification (GTDB taxonomy): domain Bacteria; phylum Bacillota; class Bacilli; order Lactobacillales; family Streptococcaceae; genus Streptococcus; species Streptococcus oralis_S. The sequence continues at coordinate 3,507 of NZ_KV832107.1, read as the reverse complement.
AAGCAGGAGTTGAGGGCCAAGTTCGTCGCTTTGTAGAAGTTGATGATCAGGGCAAACGCACTCTTCATTCTACTGAGGTTCTCAAGGAAGCTCTTCCAGAAATTGTCGAAGTAGGAACGAAAGAAGAGCAAGTCTCACAAACAAGGGATCAAGCTCTTTCAGCAGCACCAGCAAAAGTTGAAGAGGTAAGTAAAGAGCTTCCAAATACGGGAGCGACAAGAGATGCTAGTCTAGTAGCGCTGGGACTCCTCGGAGTAATGAGTGGCTACGGCTTGCTTGCTGGAAAGAAGAGAGAAGACTAATCAGATTTACGAATCTTGGATTTTCTTATAAAAATAAAAAACAAGGTTTGACTGTAGATTAGTCAGACCTTGTTTTTAGTTTTGAAATTGAAGAGTAAATTTGAAGCTAGATTTTTGTTATTCAATTCCTTGGATAAATTTTTGGAAACGATAGGTGTCGAAATAAATATTGGATGCAACTAATTTATCAAATTCATCGAATTTCTGAAATTCTGCGACATCCAGCTCTAGTTCTTTTCCTTGAGGAGAATGTAGACGGTATCGATTTAAAGCTGAGACTGTTCGACCATCAACAAGTAATTGCTTCACTTCAAGATGCTGGCTCAAAGCATAGAATTGGCCTGCGCCTTGCAAATAAACATCACGTCCTTGTCGAATTTCTATACTATCGCACATGCCATAATCAAAGTTTTCAGCTACGAAATCTTCCCAGCCTCCCTCATTTACTGCCGTAAAATAGCTTTCTGCAAGTGTTTTTGTATCCATTTGGAACCTCCTGTAAAATAATTGGGCTATGATGAATATCACGAAATATTTTGCCCACTTAAGAGTATACAAAAGGAAATATGACTACAGGTTGTCATATTGCTGAAGATTTTTTTTGAGAGTACTGACTAGTAGAGTTTGTAAGTGACTTGGAGATACGACCTTTACTTGATAACCAAAACTTAATAGTAAATCAAAAAAAGAAGGAGTTAAAGCTCTAAATGTCTGAACTTTTATTATTTCGTCCTCGACTCTGATTTCTTCTTCCGTGAAGTGATCGTAGATTTTTGGAAGTGCAAATCTTGTAAAAACTAGTTCGATTTCTTCTCTTTGCCCCTCCACTTTACTTTTGGGGGGATTTAAAAAAAGCTCTAACTTTTCTTGAGATAAACGTGGATAATCGAATGGTTTATCTTTTATCTCCACTAGTTCTAGTTCACGAATTCGAGTTAATTTAAAAATACGAAAATCTAATTTTTCTAAGCAGTAACCGATAACATACCAAGCATTCAGTTTATAGATCAATCTGTATGGGATAATTGTTCGCTGACTTTTCTCCTGTTTTTTCGAATAGTAAGAAAAAGAAATCATCTGTTCAGTTTGTATCGCTTCCTCAATGTCTAGTAAATAATTTGTATTAAGAGTCCAGGAACTGAGATCAAAGTAAAAAGGACTGTTTGCTCTTGTAATTTCTTGAGAAGACAGCTTGTGTTCGATACTGTCAAGACTTGAATGACCAACGATTTTACTAACATTTTGGCTCATATTAATGATAAACTGTCTCTCTTCCTCAGTGAAAAAGTTTCTGTCTATCTTATAGTCGCTTGGTATATAGAAACCTCCCTTATCTCCACGTTCCGAATAGATTGGGATTCCCGCTAAACTGAGTGTATCCATGTCCCTATATACAGTTCGAGTAGATATTTCAAACCTCTCTGCAATCTCTTTGGCTGTTATTCTCTTCTTATTTAAAAGCGACAGTAAAATATAGATTAGTCTTTCTAATTTCATGGTAGCAATTCCCCTTCTTTTAATCTCAAATAGCACAAACTAAAGAAACTATTTTAGTTATATTGTATAATAAGAAACCTAGCAATTCAAAAAGAAGGACTGTAGAGTTTAGAATATTAAGGATTAAAATGTTAGAAAAAGAATGGTATAGAAGTAATTAAGCAGATCAATCAAGAAATTTACCTAAATTATTCCAACCGAATTATGTAAAAATTTCTATTTCCCCTACTGAAATCCTAGGTTTTTAGGTTAATAGATAAAAGAATGAACAAGAAAAGTTTAGGGTTTTTCTATCTCTTTTGCGGATTTTGTGATATAATTAACACGTATAAAAAAAGAAGGAGTCATATCTAATGGCAAAATTGACTGTTAAAGACGTTGACTTGAAAGGGAAAAAAGTTCTCGTTCGTGTTGACTTCAACGTACCTGTTAAAGATGGCGTGATTACCAATGACAACCGTATCACTGCAGCTCTTCCAACTATCAAGTACATCCTTGAACAAGGTGGACGTGCAATCCTCTTCTCTCACCTTGGACGTGTAAAAGAAGAAGCAGACAAAGAAGGTAAATCACTTGCTCCTGTAGCTGCTGACTTGGCTGCTAAATTGGGGCAAGAAGTTAAATTTATCCCAGGTGTTACACGTGGTGCTGAATTGGAAGCCGCTGTTAACGCTCTTGAAGATGGACAAGTTCTCTTGGTTGAAAACACTCGTTTCGAAGATGTTGACGGCAAGAAAGAATCTAAAAATGATCCTGAACTTGGTAAATACTGGGCATCACTTGGAGATGGTATCTTCGTAAACGATGCATTCGGTACTGCTCACCGTGCACACGCATCTAACGTTGGTATCTCAGCAAACGTTGAAAAAGCAGTTGCTGGATTCCTTCTTGAAAACGAGATTGCTTACATCCAAGAAGCAGTTGAAGCTCCAGAACGTCCATTCGTAGCGATTCTTGGTGGTTCAAAAGTTTCAGACAAGATTGGTGTTATCGAAAACTTGCTTGAAAAAGCTGATAAAGTCCTTATCGGTGGTGGGATGACTTACACATTCTACAAAGCTCAAGGTATCGAAATCGGTAACTCACTTGTAGAAGAAGACAAATTGGATGTTGCTAAAGCTCTACTTGAAAAAGCAAACGGCAAATTGATCTTGCCAGTTGACTCAAAAGAAGCAAACGCATTTGCTGACTACACTGAAGTAAAAGACACTGAAGGTGAAGCAGTAGATCCAGGCTTCCTTGGTTTGGACATCGGTCCTAAATCTATCGCTAAATTTGACGAAGCTTTGACTGGTGCCAAAACAGTTGTATGGAACGGACCAATGGGTGTATTTGAAAACCCTGACTTCCAAGCTGGTACAATCGGTGTGATGGACGCTATTGTGAAACAACCAGGCGTAAAATCAATCATCGGTGGTGGTGACTCAGCTGCTGCAGCCATCAACCTTGGCCGTGCAGACAAGTTCTCATGGATTTCTACTGGTGGTGGAGCATCAATGGAACTCCTTGAAGGTAAAGTTCTTCCAGGATTGGCAGCCTTGACTGAAAAATAAATAGTTAACTAAAGGAAGATGGTGTGACCATCTTCTTTTTAATTTAATTTATAAACATGTGGAATTTTTCTATAAATAAAAAGAAAAAAGAGTAAATATTTGCATCCTGCCTTGTAAAGTGCTAGTATAAGAAGTAACGACTAAATTTAGATAAG
>NZ_KV832106.1:0-208 GCF_001837335.1 Streptococcus sp. HMSC066F01 | reverse complement strand
ATGTGGTGCTAGCACATCCGCTATATTAGATCTAATAGGAGGAAAACACAATGGCTAAAGTATGTTACTTTACAGGTCGTAAGACTGTATCAGGAAACAACCGTTCACACGCGATGAACCAAACAAAACGTGCCGTAAAACCAAACCTTCAAAAAGTTACTGTTCTTATCGATGGAAAACCTAAAAAAGTTTGGGCTTCAGCTCGTGC
>NZ_KV832105.1:0-221 GCF_001837335.1 Streptococcus sp. HMSC066F01 | reverse complement strand
ATTAAGCAACGAAACGCCACTGCAAAATCGACTTATGAAGCTGCGATGAAGAAATACGAAGCAGATTTGGCGGCAGTTAAGCAAGCAAATGCTACCAACGAAGCAGACTACCAAGCTAAGCTAGCCGAATACCAGACGGAATTAGCTCGCGTTCAAAAAGCTAATGCCGATGCAAAAGCAACTTACGAGAAGGCAGTTGAAGACAACAAGGCAAAAAATGC
>NZ_KV832104.1:0-233 GCF_001837335.1 Streptococcus sp. HMSC066F01 | reverse complement strand
ACATTTGAAGATGGATCAACTGAAAAAGTGATTCCAGGTGAAGGGACTTATGCAATCTCACCAGATGGCATCGTCACCTTCACTCCAGAAGCTAATTTTGTAGGAAAGGGAACAGGCGTAACGATTGTCCGCAAGGATAAGAATGGTACTCCAGTTACTGCAAGCTATCGCCCGACAGTTGTAGATCCATCTACTGGTCATGATACGGCTTCTACAGGAGCAAAAGGCCAACC
>NZ_KV832103.1:0-1896 GCF_001837335.1 Streptococcus sp. HMSC066F01 | reverse complement strand
GGTGGTGTTGGCTCATTTTCGTAGTTTGGTACTACTGGAGCTGGTTCCAGTGGTTTCTCTACTTCATAAGTTGGAGCTTGTGGTGCAGTTGGTTCTACTGGCGGAGTTGGTTTTTCCTTAGTAATTTTCGGAACGTTGACGGCACGAATCTTACCATTAAGTGAGTACCAGATGTTTGGTCTTTTACCTGTATCAACCGCCATAACTGGATCAGAAGGAACTACTAGGGTCGCAGAAATAGCACCAACAGTAACATGATTCGTAGGGCCAGACATACTAATAGCTCCAGCACCATACCAAGAGTTTGGAGCATCTGATGAATCCCATCCTGAATTAGGCTGGCTATTTTTATACATTGTCCAGCGAGCTCCACCCTGTCCTTGTTTAAAGTTAAGAGTTTCTGTGGCATAAATCTTTCCGTCTTTTTCTCCAACAGATGAACCGGAAATTTTAATAAAGTTACCAGTGTAATCCTTGGCCATCTCAATAGAATTATTTTCTCTATTTAGAGATGCAACTGAAAGAAGGGCATTGTCGAAATTAATTGGTTGGTCATTTTCATCATAGAAGGTAAATTCATTTTTAATGAAAATTGAAGTCCCTTTTTCAACATCACCAGTGTAAGCAGAAGCAAAGACTCCCAAAGTTGGGTCACTAAAGATTCCCAACCAAACTTTTCCACTAGGATTTTTAAATTGAGAAGAAGGATCTACAGTATATTTGTAAACAATCTTCGAAATCTTTTTACCGTTGTAGTATGAATTTTGAAGGTTGGTATAAGTTGCTGTAGCACTTTGTCCACGTTCTAAAAGAACCGATCCCCATTTAACCTCTGTTTTATTCCCTACATTGGTCGTCCAGTCTGATTTGTCTCCAATATTACCATACAATTCCACTGAAGAAGTAGTTGCACCGTTCTCCAAGTTCTTGACATTGAGATTGTCTAACTGAAGATTTTTCTTACCATATTGGTCTGTGTCTTTCTTAAAGGCTTCATCAACTGCTGCTGCAGTGAGAAGTTTTCCTTCTGTTTTGAGGTCAAGTTGGGCATTCGGTTCTAAATCATAAACCAAGCTCTGAGCAGATGGCTTAGATAAGTAACCATCTTGATCTTTATTCTTTTCAAGTTCTACAAGCGCTGCCTTAATTTGGGCCTGCTCATCTTCATAAGCCTTTAATTTAGCTGGATACTCAGCCAACTCTTTTTTATATTTGGCAAGATCTGCTTCATATTTAGCAACTTTAACTTCGTATTCAGCTTTTGCGGCGGCATTGCGTTGCTTGATTTCGTCATTTTCAGCTTGGAGCGCTGCATTTTTTGCCTTGTTGTCTTCAACTGCCTTCTCGTAAGTTGCTTTTGCATCGGCATTAGCTTTTTGAACGCGAGCTAATTCCGTCTGGTATTCGGCTAGCTTAGCTTGGTAGTCTGCTTCGTTGGTAGCATTTGCTTGCTTAACTGCCGCCAAATCTGCTTCGTATTTCTTCATCGCAGCTTCATAAGTCGATTTTGCAGTGGCGTTTCGTTGCTTAATAGCTTCATTTTCAGCTTGGATAGCATTGTTTTTAGCTGTGTTTTCTTTTACTGCTTTATCATATGCCTCTTTAGCTTCAGCATTAGCCTTTTGAACACGTGCCAATTCTGTCTGATAAGCTACTAATTTAGCTTGATAATCAGCATCATTATCTTCTTTAGCTTTCTTAATAGCTGCAAGATCCGCTTCATACTGCTTCATCGCCGCGTCATAATTCGCTTTTGCAGTTTCATTACGCTGTTTAATAGCTTCATTTTCAGCTTTAAGCGCTTCGTTTTTCGAAGTATTTTCTTTTACCGCTTTATCATAGGCTTCTTTAGCTTCAGCATTAGCCTTTTGTACTCGAGCTAATTCCGTCTGGTAA
>NZ_KV832102.1:0-598 GCF_001837335.1 Streptococcus sp. HMSC066F01 | reverse complement strand
CGGAACCAAAAGTTGAGCATCAAGAAATCACTACAACAGAAGAGATTCCTTATGCATCTCGTACCGAAAACAATGCTGATCTTGCAGAAGGTACTCGCAATGTGAAACAAGCGGGTGTTAAAGGTACTAAGACCATTACTTGGGATATCACACTGACAGATGGTAAAGAAACAGCTCGTACTAAGAAAAGCGAGAAAGTTACCAAAGAACCAGTAGAAGAAATCATCGAAGTTGGAACTAAGAAAACAGGTGTAGAAACCAAAGAAACAGTGACTGTAGAGGAAAAAGTTGCTTTCAAAGAAGAAACGAAAGTAGACCCAGCACTGGATAAAGGTCAAACGCGTGTTGAAGAAGGTGAAGAAGGTATCGATGAAGTCACTTATGAAGTGACAAAAGTGGATGGTGTTGAAAAATCTCGTAAAGAAGTTTCACGCAAGACCAAGAAAGCAGCCAAAAACAAGATTACTTATACCGGTTCAAAAGCAGTTGTAACGACTAAGGAAGTAACCAAAACTGAAGAAGTTGCCTTCCAGACTCGTGAGGTTGAAAATGCACTCTTAGCTGAAGGTGTTCGCCGAGTGAAGACAGCTGGTCAAAA
>NZ_KV832101.1:1269-1615 GCF_001837335.1 Streptococcus sp. HMSC066F01 | reverse complement strand
AATTTCTCCCAAGTCATTACTCTTATCTGCATCAGTAATTTTCTTAGTGACACTTGGGTAACAGTACTCGAGTTTATGAACTTCAACTGTTTCATTACGTCCACCGATTTGTTGAGTTGTATACTCACCCGTCTTGAAGACACCAGTCAACTCAGGAACTGTAACTTCTTCTTTTACAGGTTTATAATCAGCTGGCGGATCAACTTCATCCTCTTCATTCGTTTCAGGAGCATGTGCTTCCTTACTCAAATCATAGTCGAACTTGTTATTACCTGGATTGAAGACACTATCGGGTACATAGATTGTAACCTTGTCGCCTTCTTGATTGATTCGACCACGAATTTGT
>NZ_KV832101.1:0-1169 GCF_001837335.1 Streptococcus sp. HMSC066F01 | reverse complement strand
GATGTCTTCCTTGATCAACGCTGCAGCTACAGATTCTAAAATCTTTTGTGAGAACACATCAATGTTATTCTGTTCATTAACATAGAAGGAAACGTTCTTTCCGTTCACAACCTTATCTGGTGAAGCCATCGATTGAAGTGCGTCGTGGAAGATGGCTTGCACTGAACGGTTGTCCCCAATATTAATAGTGTTACCGAAACCATTTAGATAAGCTGGACCATATTGATAATATGGTTCAGTGAAATTATCAACACGTTCCCAGAAACCTACAACCACAGAACCTTCTGAACCAACCGCTGCTTTCAGCTGATCACCAGCATCTCTCAACTCATTGGCACGACCAGTAATATCTTGAGCCGCTTCTGGATAGCTATTTACTCCCCAAGCACGTTGAATAGCATCTGTTCTTGTCCAGCTCTTGTCCATAACCACTGTGTTAGTCCCTGGCAGACGGTAACCGTTGGCTACCCCATCCGTTACCAGGAGGAAGACCGTCTTCCGACCGTTTTCCATATTGCCTTTGACACGGTTGTACTGAGCGATTGTATCATCAATCGCAGGAACAGTTGGGGTCCCACCATCAACAGCAATATTATCAATGAAGCTATGAACTTTATTTTGATCGCTTGTTAAGCCACTATTGCCATAGGTGTAGTTTTTTCCAGTCGAATTCGCATCAGTATATACGTTCGCAGGGTTACCACTAAAATCATTGTTTTCAAAGTAACGCACCTGATCCAAACCTTGGTAAGAAGCAACGAAGACCCGGTCAGTTGTTCGAGGGTCGTCAGTCTTAACGAGATAAGGATTTGTCTCATCGTATTGTTCTGGGCTAACATAAGTCGTCAACCGTTTAAGAGCACGTTTGACACTTGGAATCGTTTCTCGGAATGATCCACTGGCATCCTGCAGGATAACCAAGTCAATTGGTTTACGCGGAACTGTCCATTCCGTCTTTTCTGATTTCTTTATCTTACGATAACATCCATTCTGGATAATTTCCGTATTATCTCCTACTCGAACTACCTCAGTTTCATCAGCCGCACCACGACCGAAATGTAAACTAGCTAATCCTAATGGCACAGAGAGAAACAGAATCGTAAACAGAATGGAGACCTTTTTAATGAAATCTCTCATAATTTTCTCTGAAATCCTATTGCGATTTCTTC
>NZ_KV832100.1:0-225 GCF_001837335.1 Streptococcus sp. HMSC066F01 | reverse complement strand
CGTGACACTTTCAGATAAGAGTATCCGTTATTTTGATGCTAACTCAGGAGAAATGGCAGTCGGCAAGTTTGCAGAAGGTGCCAAGAGCGAATGGTATTACTTTGACCAAACTGGAAAAGCAGTGACAGGTCTTCAAAAGATTGGCAAACAAACACTTTACTTTGACCAAGATGGCAAGCAAGTCAAGGGTAAAATCGTGACACTTTCAGATAAGAGTATCCGTTA
>NZ_KV832099.1:0-263 GCF_001837335.1 Streptococcus sp. HMSC066F01 | reverse complement strand
CGTGATGCAAATGGAGCTCTTGAAACAAGTGTTGAAGGAAACACTGTCACTGTAAAAGTGAAAGATTTCGCTCGACTAAAAGGCTTCAAAGAGATTCAATTGTACATCCCAGCTAAACTCAAAGCGAATAGCGATTTGACTCCTTATAAGGATCAATTGGTACCAAACAAAGCAAGTGTTAACTTCAAGGATGCCAATGGTCAATCTGGTAGCAAGGAATCAAAACCGGTAACGGTGAAACCGCGTGACCCAGAAAAACCAAC
>NZ_KV832098.1:0-234 GCF_001837335.1 Streptococcus sp. HMSC066F01 | reverse complement strand
ATACTCCATTTCATGGAATAACTCCAAAACGGACAACATACCGTATTTATAGCCGATATAACTAGCAAACTCATCTGCTCTATACTCTTGTTGTTTACTCATCATCATGAAAGCAACATTTTGCAAGGCAAAGATGCGCCCGTATTCTAGCATTTTCTCAGTAAGTCCTTGAATGTCTGTTCCAAACAATCCTAAAATGATATTTACAACGAAACGAATAGGGAAAGTAAAGAG
>NZ_KV832097.1:0-230 GCF_001837335.1 Streptococcus sp. HMSC066F01 | reverse complement strand
GGACTACCCCGAATATTATAAGGCTATGGAGGGAGCCGCTAATATAGTAGTTAGAAAAGGAGCCTATTCCGATCCGGAAGCTATTTTCCAAGATATGCGGCATTGGTTTGCGCCGGTCGGTCAGGATAAGCTAGATGTTGTTGGGATAGATCCTAAAACAAAGGAAGAGACTCCACTCAACAGTTTCCAAGAGTATCAGGAATGGTATGAGAAACACGTAAAATAGATTT
>NZ_KV832096.1:0-508 GCF_001837335.1 Streptococcus sp. HMSC066F01 | reverse complement strand
TTGGTAGGCTTTGTTTTCATACTTACCACCCGTTTGACCAAATTCAGGTTTAACTGTCATCGGATCTGTGATGAGCAATGATTTTCCTGCTGCTACATAGTTCTTGTAGAATTCGGCTGGATTATCAGCTGAGAAGAGTTGGAAAGCACCTTTAACAGTGATGTTTGCTTTCTTCAACAGATCTTGAACCTTCTTAGGCGCAGCTTCTAAACTATCAAATTGTTGAACACTGATACCTGATACAAGGTTGCCCTCTAGATCACGGATCTTAACCAATTCTGGTTGAAGGGTTAAGGCTTCTTCTGGATAATCATCCACATAGTAGAAACCATTTTGAATCGCTTCTTTAGAAGATTTATCTCCCTTGTATTGGTCCAAATCCCATGTAAGTTCATAGTAGTTCGTTGAACCAGCTAGAACCTCTTTACCATCAATATTTACACCTTGCTTGTTCTTGTTAACTTTCAAAGGCTTGATGTAGTTGTTATTTGGATTGTCAGGATCATTT
>NZ_KV832095.1:0-218 GCF_001837335.1 Streptococcus sp. HMSC066F01 | reverse complement strand
TTTTTTCATTGTTCAGTACTATAACTTCAGTTATAGTGCCCTGCACATTGGTTCGTCTTGTTCAGTTTTCAAAGGTCTTTGTCTCTCACTTCTCTCTTGAGCGACAACTATATTAGTATATCACAGCTACCTGCCTCTGTCAACAGATTTTTTAAACTTTTTTCAAGTTTTTTTAACCGCAATACACCATAGTCCGTACGGGATTCGAACCCGTGTTA
>NZ_KV832094.1:0-209 GCF_001837335.1 Streptococcus sp. HMSC066F01 | reverse complement strand
ATTAAGGTTCGTTTGAAAGAACAATACCGCAATAATCAATCAAGTAAAGAATTCATGGCTCTCCTTCAGGAAAGTAATGGATTTGGTCTCCTAAACCAAGGGAACATCATGTGGAATGGTGATGACAATCAACCAAACCAAGATGCGCATGCCAAGACAGATACCAAACCAAGTACCATTCGCCGTTCAAATCCAGTTTACGTGAAACC
>NZ_KV832093.1:1319-3476 GCF_001837335.1 Streptococcus sp. HMSC066F01 | reverse complement strand
AGGTCGTGTTGAGAAATCAAACACAATCACAACTCCAGCCGTAGATGAGATCGTTGAAGTAGGAACTAAGAAAGTAGCTTCTACAACAACCAACGGTGATAAGAAGGATCCTGCAACAACAGGAAACCAAGCCGAAAGCACTAAGAAAGAAGAAACTGCAAGTCAAGATAAGAAAGCTCTACCAAGCACAGGTACAGCAGTATCTAGTCTTCTTTCAGTCATCGGTCTTGCCTTTGCAAGTCTAGCTGCTTTTGTCCTTCGTAAGAAAGACTAAGGCTCTCTAATTGTACAAAAGCATCTTTTGTACGAGAAATACTAAAAAGAACCCAGAATTTATTCTTGGGTTCTTTTTTATAAAAAATTAAATATATTAATGTTTATGTGTAGTATGAGCACGTTATGAAACTCATGGAGTGATAATAGGTTCAACAATAAAAAGGCTATTTACATAGTGTAAACGCCTGTTCTGAAATTTTGATATTTTAATTATTCTCACCGAAAATTGACAGTCTGGAAATACAAAATAATAAATTTTTATCTATAATCTACTTTTAATTGCCCCCTTTTTGTGTTAGAATGAGGTGAACATTTCTTTTTAAAATGATTGTATACAAATCATTTTTAGTTTGGAGGTTAATTATGAAATGGAGAAGAGGCATGAAAGTGCCGTTTTCTACTAATTTAGGTAGAAAAACAAAGGCTTATATCGGCCTGGTCGTTTTACTTTTTTCTATTTTTCTTCTTCCGGTTCAGTCTTATGCTGCATTAGAAGAGATTAAAAATGGAACGGATATCTCTACCTTGGATATTCGTAAGTTTAATTTAAATATTAACAATGCTAGTGTTTTATCTAAATCACAGTCTGTTGATCAGTTTCATCTATCGAATCCCCATTATGAATATCTAAGTGGGGGTGCTTATCCAGGTGAGATGGAAAACTTTACTCTCAAAGTAGATAAAAGTAAAAAGCAAGATCAAGTTTTTGAAAATCCTTTATCTCTAAAATTCACAAATATTGGTAACGTTCACGGTAAGCAAGTAGATGCTTATTTAAAATTTAATAAGGTAACTCTTCACTATCTAAATACTGCTCAAGCAGAGTCTGAAATGAATAGTGCTCAAAAATCTACTGTCGAATTTTTCTCAATTTCTGAATTATGGGAAAGTAGTGCTTTCGAAATTGGGAATGTTCCTTATGTGGATGCGAATCATGACTACATCATGAATAAAGCGTTTTGGATTGATGCTGATGTTACAGCAGAAATTCGTTATGCTGATGGAACAGAAACAGACTTGAAATTGGTCATGAAACCAACAGATATTGATGCAATTGATGCAAACAATTTGAAGGAAACTTTCTATGTAAAAAACTATAAGAATGATGTGAACCTTCGATTAATGAACAATGCCAATGTCTTGCAACAGGAAGAAACAAGTGACCGTACTTCATGGATTGCCACTCAAATAACGGGAGGTAGTTACTATGAAAACAATGTTTCAGGTTTAGCGCTTCGTTCAAATAGTAACAGCATGAATTTTGGTTATTCATCTACGGAAACCTGTTCTGCTGTATTTGGATTGTATGTTGAAAAGCTTGACCCAAGTCCAGTTCTCGAGGTGGAACCAACTGAGATTCCAGCTAAAGAGGGGCAGGATGTAACTTATAAGGCTACTTTTAAAGTTCCGGTTCCAGGTAAAGACCTTTTAGCAGCTCCATCATCTATTGAAATGGTTCAAAATTTTGATGATCGCTTGGACTATAAAGAACTTAAAGTTGAATCAGGTGGAGTGACTCTGCAAGAAGGACGTGACTATACGATCGAGAAGTCAGGTCAAACAGTTACTGTTAAAATGACACCTGAATACATAAAATCAAATTCTGCCGCTGAGATTATTATCACTTATAAAACAGCTACAAACAAAAAAGTGGAAGAAAAGGGACCTGAAAAAATTAACAACACTGTAACCTTGCATGTTGATAACTTATCAGCTCCTTCTAATCAAGTGAGCACGGCTCTTCTTTACGAAAAACACCATGAATTTGTCAGTGGAACTCCAGGTAAAGAGTTGCCACAAGAAGTGAAAGACTTGCTTCCAGCAACAGAAAAGAATTTACCTAATGGCAGTCAAGCAACGCCAACGCAACCAAGTCAAACA
>NZ_KV832093.1:944-1219 GCF_001837335.1 Streptococcus sp. HMSC066F01 | reverse complement strand
AACAGACTTGAAAGATGGTAGCCAAGCAACGCCAATGCAACCAAGTCAAACAGAAGTTAAGACCACGGAAGGCACATGGAGCTTCAAGTCCTACAATAAGACATCGGAAACCATCAATGGAGCAGACGCACACTTTGTAGGAGCCTGGGAATTCACTCCAGCGCCAACTTACAAGGCGACGCACGAGTTTGTCAGTGGAACCCCGGGCAAAGAGCTTCCACAAGAAGTGAAAACCCTACTTCCATCAGACCAAACAGACTTGAAAGATGGTAGCC
>NZ_KV832093.1:0-844 GCF_001837335.1 Streptococcus sp. HMSC066F01 | reverse complement strand
AACTCCAGGTAAAGAACTTCCACAAGAAGTGAAAGACTTGCTTCCATCAGACCAAACAGACTTAAAAGATGGTAGCCAAGCAACGCCAACGCAACCAAGTCAAACAGAAGTTAAGACAGCAGAAGGCACTTGGAGCTTCAAGTTCTATGACAAGACTTCTGAAACTATTAATGGAGCAGACGTACACTTCGTAGGCACCTGGGAATTCACCCCAGCGCCAACTTACAAGGCAACACATGAATTTGTCAGCGGAACGCCAGAAAAAGAACTTCCGCAAGAAGTAAAAGCCCTTCTTCCAGCAGACCAAACAAACTTGAAAGATGGCAGCCAAGCAACACCAACACAACCAAGTCAAACAGAGGTTAAGACCGCGGAAGGTACATGGAGCTTCAAGTCCTATGACAAGGCATCAGAAACCATCAATGGAGCGGATGTCCACTTTATCGGTACCTGGGAATTCACTCCAGCGTCAACAGTGACTCATAAGGCAACTCACGAGTTTGTCAGCGGAACTCCAGGCAAAGAACTTCCACAAGAAGTGAAAACCCTGCTTCCAGCAGACCAAACAGACTTGAAAGATGGTAGCCAAGCAACACCAACGCAACCAAGCCAAAAAGAAGTTAGGACAGCAGAAGGTACCTGGAGCTTCAAGTCCTACGATAAGACATCGGAAACAATTAATGGATTAGATGCTAAGTTTGTAGGTACATGGGAGTTTACAGCAAGCCCAGTTCCAACAGTGACTCATAAAGCAGTTCACGAGTTTGTCAGCGGAACTCCGGGTAAAGAGCTTCCACAAGAAGTGAAGGCCCTTCTTCCAGCAGACCAAACAAACTTGAAAGAT
>NZ_KV832092.1:0-4935 GCF_001837335.1 Streptococcus sp. HMSC066F01 | reverse complement strand
AAAAAACAATAAATCTGTCAGTGACAGAAATGAGTGAGAACTCAAACTTTTAATGAGAGTTTGATCCTGGCTCAGGACGAACGCTGGCGGCGTGCCTAATACATGCAAGTAGAACGCTGAAGGAGGAGCTTGCTTCTCTGGATGAGTTGCGAACGGGTGAGTAACGCGTAGGTAACCTGCCTGGTAGCGGGGGATAACTATTGGAAACGATAGCTAATACCGCATAATAGTAGATGTTGCATGACATTTGCTTAAAAGGTGCAATTGCATCACTACCAGATGGACCTGCGTTGTATTAGCTAGTTGGTGAGGTAACGGCTCACCAAGGCAACGATACATAGCCGACCTGAGAGGGTGATCGGCCACACTGGGACTGAGACACGGCCCAGACTCCTACGGGAGGCAGCAGTAGGGAATCTTCGGCAATGGACGGAAGTCTGACCGAGCAACGCCGCGTGAGTGAAGAAGGTTTTCGGATCGTAAAGCTCTGTTGTAAGAGAAGAACGAGTGTGAGAGTGGAAAGTTCACACTGTGACGGTATCTTACCAGAAAGGGACGGCTAACTACGTGCCAGCAGCCGCGGTAATACGTAGGTCCCGAGCGTTGTCCGGATTTATTGGGCGTAAAGCGAGCGCAGGCGGTTAGATAAGTCTGAAGTTAAAGGCTGTGGCTTAACCATAGTACGCTTTGGAAACTGTTTAACTTGAGTGCAAGAGGGGAGAGTGGAATTCCATGTGTAGCGGTGAAATGCGTAGATATATGGAGGAACACCGGTGGCGAAAGCGGCTCTCTGGCTTGTAACTGACGCTGAGGCTCGAAAGCGTGGGGAGCAAACAGGATTAGATACCCTGGTAGTCCACGCCGTAAACGATGAGTGCTAGGTGTTAGACCCTTTCCGGGGTTTAGTGCCGCAGCTAACGCATTAAGCACTCCGCCTGGGGAGTACGACCGCAAGGTTGAAACTCAAAGGAATTGACGGGGGCCCGCACAAGCGGTGGAGCATGTGGTTTAATTCGAAGCAACGCGAAGAACCTTACCAGGTCTTGACATCCCTCTGACCGCTCTAGAGATAGAGTTTTCCTTCGGGACAGAGGTGACAGGTGGTGCATGGTTGTCGTCAGCTCGTGTCGTGAGATGTTGGGTTAAGTCCCGCAACGAGCGCAACCCCTATTGTTAGTTGCCATCATTCAGTTGGGCACTCTAGCGAGACTGCCGGTAATAAACCGGAGGAAGGTGGGGATGACGTCAAATCATCATGCCCCTTATGACCTGGGCTACACACGTGCTACAATGGCTGGTACAACGAGTCGCAAGCCGGTGACGGCAAGCTAATCTCTTAAAGCCAGTCTCAGTTCGGATTGTAGGCTGCAACTCGCCTACATGAAGTCGGAATCGCTAGTAATCGCGGATCAGCACGCCGCGGTGAATACGTTCCCGGGCCTTGTACACACCGCCCGTCACACCACGAGAGTTTGTAACACCCGAAGTCGGTGAGGTAACCATTTGGAGCCAGCCGCCTAAGGTGGGATAGATGATTGGGGTGAAGTCGTAACAAGGTAGCCGTATCGGAAGGTGCGGCTGGATCACCTCCTTTCTAAGGATAAGGAACTGCACATTGGTCTTGTTTAGTCTTGAGAGGTCTTGTGGGGCCTTAGCTCAGCTGGGAGAGCGCCTGCTTTGCACGCAGGAGGTCAGCGGTTCGATCCCGCTAGGCTCCATTGGTGAGAGATCACCAAGTAATGCACATTGAAAATTGAATATCTATATCAAATAGTAACAAGAAAATAAACCGAAACGCTGTAGTATTAAAAGAGTTTATGACTGAAAGGTCAGAAAATAAGGTTAAGTTAATAAGGGCGCACGGTGGATGCCTTGGCACTAGGAGCCGAAGAAGGACGTGACAAACGACGATATGCCTTGGGTAGCTGTAAGTAAGCGATGATCCAGGGATTTCCGAATGGGGGAACCCAACAGGTACTACCTGTTACCCGCATCTGTTAAGGATGTGAGGAGGAAGACGCAGTGAACTGAAACATCTAAGTAGCTGCAGGAAGAGAAAGCAAAAGCGATTGCCTTAGTAGCGGCGAGCGAAACGGCAGGAGGGCAAACCGAAGAGTTTACTCTTCGGGGTTGTAGGACTGCAATGTGGACTCAAAGATTATAGAAGAATGATTTGGGAAGATCAGCCAAAGAGAGTAACAGCCTCGTATTTAAAATAGTCTTTGTACCTAGCAGTATCCTGAGTACGGCGGGACACGTGAAATCCCGTCGGAATCTGGGAGGACCATCTCCCAACCCTAAATACTCCCTAGTGACCGATAGTGAACCAGTACCGTGAGGGAAAGGTGAAAAGCACCCCGGGAGGGGAGTGAAATAGAACCTGAAACCGTGTGCCTACAACAAGTTCGAGCCCGTTAATGGGTGAGAGCGTGCCTTTTGTAGAATGAACCGGCGAGTTACGATATGATGCGAGGTTAAGTTGAAGAGACGGAGCCGCAGGGAAACCGAGTCTGAATAGGGCGAATTAGTATCATGTCGTAGACCCGAAACCATGTGACCTACCCATGAGCAGGTTGAAGGTGCGGTAAGACGCACTGGAGGACCGAACCAGGGCACGTTGAAAAGTGCTTGGATGACTTGTGGGTAGCGGAGAAATTCCAAACGAACTTGGAGATAGCTGGTTCTCTCCGAAATAGCTTTAGGGCTAGCGTCGACATAAAGATTCTTGGAGGTAGAGCACTGTTTGGGTGAGGGGTCCATCCCGGATTACCAATCTCAGATAAACTCCGAATGCCAATGAATTATGGTCGGCAGTCAGACTGCGAGTGCTAAGATCCGTAGTCGAAAGGGAAACAGCCCAGACCACCAGCTAAGGTCCCAAAATAATTGTTAAGTGGAAAAGGATGTGGGGTTGCACAGACAACTAGGATGTTAGCTTAGAAGCAGCTATTCATTCAAAGAGTGCGTAATAGCTCACTAGTCGAGTGACCCTGCGCCGAAAATGTACCGGGGCTAAAACAATTTACCGAAGCTGTGGATACCTTTATAGGTATGGTAGGAGAGCGTTCTATGTGTGAAGAAGGTATACCGTGAGGAGTGCTGGAACGCATAGAAGTGAGAATGCCGGTATGAGTAGCGAAAGACAGGTGAGAATCCTGTCCACCGTAAGACTAAGGTTTCCAGGGGAAGGCTCGTCCGCCCTGGGTTAGTCGGGACCTAAGGAGAGACCGAAAGGTGTATCCGATGGACAACAGGTTGATATTCCTGTACTAGAGTATGTAGTGATGGAGGGACGCAGTAGGCTAACTAAAGCAGACGAATGGAAGTGTCTGTCTAAGCAGTGAGGTGTGATATGAGTCAAATGCTTATATCTATAACATTGAGCTGTGATGGGGAGCGAAGTTTAGTAGCGAAGTTAGTGACGTCACACTGCCAAGAAAAGCTTCTAGCGTTTAAACATACTCTACCCGTACCGCAAACCGACACAGGTAGTCGAGGCGAGTAGCCTCAGGTGAGCGAGAGAACTCTCGTTAAGGAACTCGGCAAAATGACCCCGTAACTTCGGGAGAAGGGGTGCTGACTTTAAGTCAGCCGCAGTGAATAGGCCCAAGCAACTGTTTATCAAAAACACAGCTCTCTGCTAAATCGTAAGATGATGTATAGGGGGTGACGCCTGCCCGGTGCTGGAAGGTTAAGAGGAGTGCTTAGGAGTAATCCGAAGGTATGAATTGAAGCCCCAGTAAACGGCGGCCGTAACTATAACGGTCCTAAGGTAGCGAAATTCCTTGTCGGGTAAGTTCCGACCCGCACGAAAGGCGTAATGATTTGGGCACTGTCTCAACGAGAGACTCGGTGAAATTTTAGTACCTGTGAAGATGCAGGTTACCCGCGACAGGACGGAAAGACCCCATGGAGCTTTACTGCAGTTTGATATTGAGTGTCTGTACCACATGTACAGGATAGGTAGGAGTCTAAGAGATCGGGACGCCAGTTTCGAAGGAGACGTTGTTGGGATACTACCCTTGTGTTATGGCCACTCTAACCCGGATAGGTTATCCCTATCGGAGACAGTGTCTGACGGGCAGTTTGACTGGGGCGGTCGCCTCCTAAAAGGTAACGGAGGCGCCCAAAGGTTCCCTCAGAATGGTTGGAAATCATTCGCAGAGTGTAAAGGTATAAGGGAGCTTGACTGCGAGAGCTACAACTCGAGCAGGGACGAAAGTCGGGCTTAGTGATCCGGTGGTTCCGTATGGAAGGGCCATCGCTCAACGGATAAAAGCTACCCTGGGGATAACAGGCTTATCTCCCCCAAGAGTTCACATCGACGGGGAGGTTTGGCACCTCGATGTCGGCTCGTCGCATCCTGGGGCTGTAGTCGGTCCCAAGGGTTGGGCTGTTCGCCCATTAAAGCGGCACGCGAGCTGGGTTCAGAACGTCGTGAGACAGTTCGGTCCCTATCCGTCGCGGGCGTAGGAAATTTGAGAGGATCTGCTCCTAGTACGAGAGGACCAGAGTGGACTTACCGCTGGTGTACCAGTTGTCTTGCCAAAGGCATCGCTGGGTAGCTATGTAGGGAAGGGATAAACGCTGAAAGCATCTAAGTGTGAAACCCACCTCAAGATGAGATTTCCCATGATTTTATATCAGTAAGAGCCCTGAGAGATGATCAGGTAGATAGGTTAGAAGTGGAAGTGTGGCGACACATGTAGCGGACTAATACTAATAGCTCGAGGACTTATCCAAAGTAACTGAGAATACGAAGTGTGAGGTTTTCTTGGTATTTGATAGATATTCAATTTTGAGTAGGTATTACTCAGAGTTAAGTGACGATAGCCTAGGAGATACACCTGTACCCATGCCGAACACAGCAGTTAAGCCCTAGAACGCCGGAAGTAGTTGGGGGTTGCCCCCTGTGAGATATGGAAGTCGCTTAGC
>NZ_KV832091.1:0-2989 GCF_001837335.1 Streptococcus sp. HMSC066F01 | reverse complement strand
AGGAGTTTTAGGACTTGGTCAGTTGAAACGTAAAGAAGACGAAAGCAACTAAGCTCTAAAAGTTAAATAAAAAAGAGGAACTTTGTTTCCTCTTTTTTGTACCCCTAAATTAAAAACGCTTCCTATTGATTTTCACTCATAAAATCAACTAATTTATGTTAAAATGGTAGTAGAAAGTTGAGATTATGAGTTATTTTAAAAAATATAAATTTGATAAGTCACAGTTCAAGCTTGGTATGCGAACTTTCAAAACGGGGATTGCCGTATTTATAGTTCTCTTGATTTTTGGTTTTTTTGGCTGGAAGGGGCTTCAAATCGGAGCACTAACAGCGGTCTTCAGTTTACGAGAGAGCTTTGATAAGAGTGTCCATTTTGGAACTTCGCGTATCTTAGGAAATAGCATCGGAGGTTTTTATGCCCTTGTCTTTTTCCTCTTAAACACTTTATTTCATGGAGCCTTTTGGGTAACCTTACTAGTTGTTCCGATTTGCACCATGTTAACCATTATGACAAATGTTGCCATGAACAACAAGGCAGGAGTTATCGGTGGTGTAGCGGCTATGTTGATTATTACCCTATCAATACCAAGCGGAGAAACATTTTTGTACGTGTTTGCGCGCGTATTTGAAACATTTATGGGAGTTTTTGTCGCAATCCTTGTAAATTATGATATTGAGCAACTGAAACTCTTTTGGGAGAAAAAAAGAAAATAATGTTACATTTTATGACATTATTCATTGACGTATGTCTTTTTTTAGACTATAATAGACAGGAAGAAGGAAATTGTAAATGAAGGAAAGAGAATTTCGCCGAAATATGGCTGTTTTTCCTATCGGCAGTGTTATGAAGTTGACCGATCTCTCAGCGCGTCAGATTCGTTATTATGAAGATCAAGAGTTGATCAAACCTGATCGAAACGAAGGAAACCGTCGCATGTATTCGTTGAATGACATGGATCGTCTACTTGAAATCAAAGATTATATCTCTGAAGGTCATAATATTGCTGCGATTAAGAAAAAATATGCTGAACGCGAGGCGAAGTCCAAGAAAGCCGTGAGTCAGACGGAAGTGCGTCGTGCACTTCACAATGAACTCCTCCAGCAGGGGCGCTTTGCTTCAGTACGGTCACCCTTTGGTCGCGGTTAGGCAATCGCAAGTAGTCATATATTAAGGAGAAAACCCATGCCAATCACAGCTGCAGATATTCGTCGTGAAGTCAAGGAAAAAAATGTTACCTTTATCCGTCTCATGTTTTCAGATATTCTGGGAACCATGAAAAACGTCGAAATTCCTGCTACAGATGAACAGTTAGATAAGGTCTTGTCAAACAAAGCCATGTTTGATGGCTCTTCTATTGAAGGTTTTGTACGTATCAATGAGTCAGATATGTACTTGTACCCAGACTTGGATACATGGACAGTCTTCCCTTGGGGAGATGAAAATGGAAGTGTTGCAGGTTTGATCTGTGATGTCTATACAACAGAAGGCGAACCCTTTGCAGGTGACCCACGTGGTAATCTGAAGCGTGCACTTCGTCATATGGAAGAAGTAGGATTCAAATCTTTCAACCTTGGTCCAGAACCAGAATTCTTCCTCTTTAAGTTGGATGAAAATGGGGATCCAACACTTGAAGTAAATGACAAGGGTGGCTACTTCGACTTGGCGCCTACAGACCTTGCAGACAATACGCGTCGTGAAATCGTTAATGTCTTGACCAAAATGGGATTTGAAGTAGAAGCGAGTCACCACGAGGTTGCGGTTGGACAACACGAGATTGACTTCAAGTATGATGAAGTCCTCCGTGCCTGTGACAAGATTCAAATCTTTAAACTTGTTGTTAAAACCATTGCTCGTAAACACGGTCTTTACGCAACCTTTATGGCTAAACCGAAATTTGGTATTGCTGGATCAGGTATGCACTGTAATATGTCCTTGTTTGATGCAGAAGGAAATAATGCCTTCTTTGATCCAAATGATCCAAAAGGAATGCAGTTGTCTGAAACGGCCTACCATTTCCTTGGCGGTTTGATCAAGCATGCTTACAACTATACTGCCATCATGAACCCAACGGTTAACTCATACAAACGTTTGGTTCCAGGTTATGAAGCGCCTGTTTACATTGCTTGGGCTGGTCGTAATCGTTCGCCACTTGTGCGCGTACCAGCTTCACGTGGTATGGGAACTCGTCTCGAGTTGCGTTCGGTGGACCCAATGGCAAACCCATACATCGCTATGGCTGTTCTTTTGGAAGTTGGTTTGCATGGTATTGAAAACAAAATCGAAGCACCAGCTCCTATCGAAGAAAATATCTACATCATGACAGCAGAAGAGCGTAAGGAAGCTGGAATTACTGATCTTCCATCAACTCTTCATAACGCCTTGAAAGCTTTGACAGAAGATGAAGTGGTCAAGGCAGCCCTAGGTGAACACATCTACACTAGCTTCCTTGAAGCGAAGCGTATCGAGTGGGCTAGCTATGCGACCTTTGTTTCACAATGGGAAGTTGATAATTATCTTGATTTGTATTAAGAACATAAAAAAGATTGTCTGATTGGGCAATCTTTTTTATTATTGCAAATATTTAGATGGATTTTGATGTTGTTTTTGGTATATATAACATAGTAAATGACGCAAAAATGGATTATTAGTTGGGCTGATTAAAAAGTAATAATATTCTGAAAAAACTCAGAATAATATTCCCGTAATCCTATCTCGAGAATCTCTCTAATGTATGAAATAGTAGGTTTTTAACATTCTAAAAAAAATTTACAATTTGACAACATATTTCTTGAAATACTAATTAGTAAATGATAAAATATCATTTGACATGAATGAGGTTTAGCTCTCGTTTTTATAGATTGATATATTATTTAATTGAAACTTATTCATGATATTTTACTATTATAAGAAAGGAGATTTTGTGTAAAAAAGACAGATGGTGGTCTCTGTTTTAAGAGATGGAGTCATCATAGCTTTAGCGGTGGGTTTA
>NZ_KV832090.1:1206-1600 GCF_001837335.1 Streptococcus sp. HMSC066F01 | reverse complement strand
TTACCAGACAGAATTAGCTCGAGTACAAAAAGCTAATGCGGAAGCTAAAGAGGCTTATGATAAAGCAGTAAAAGAAAACACAGCTAAAAACGAAGCGCTTAAAGCTGAAAATGAAGCGATTAAACAGCGTAATGAAACTGCAAAAGCAACTTATGAAGCGGCGATGAAGCAGTATGAAGCAGACCTTGCAGCTATTAAGAAAGCCAAGGAAGATAATGATGCTGATTATCAAGCAAAATTAGCAGCTTACCAGACAGAATTAGCTCGAGTACAAAAAGCTAATGCGGAAGCTAAAGCAGCCTATGAAAAAGCTGTTGAAGAAAACACAGCTAAAAATACAGCCATTCAAGCTGAAAATGAAGCGATTAAGCAACGAAACGCCACTGCAAAATCG
>NZ_KV832090.1:0-1106 GCF_001837335.1 Streptococcus sp. HMSC066F01 | reverse complement strand
GGCAGTTGAAGACAACAAGGCAAAAAATGCTGCGATTGAAGCTGAGAATGAAGCGATTAAACAACGTAATGAAACTGCAAAAGCAACTTATGAAGCGGCGATGAAGCAGTATGAAGCTGATCTTGCCAAATATAAGAAAGAGTTCGCAGCTTATACTGCAGCACTCGCAGAAGCGGAGAGTAAAAAGAAACAAGATGGTTATCTTTCAGAACCAAGATCACAATCGTTGAACTTTAAATCAGAACCAAATGCAATACGAACAATTGATTCATCTGTACATCAATATGGGCAGCAGGAATTGGATGCTTTGGTAAAATCATGGGGGATTTCGCCAACAAATCCTGATAGGAAAAAATCTACAGCATATTCATATTTCAATGCAATCAATTCGAATAACACTTATGCAAAGCTTGTATTAGAAAAGGATAAACCAGTCGATGTTACCTATACTGGTCTAAAAAATTCAAGTTTTAATGGTAAGAAAATTTCAAAAATAGTTTACACTTACACATTAAAAGAAACAGGTTTTAACGATGGAACCAAAATGACTATGTTTGCCTCGAGTGATCCAACTGTGACAGCATGGTATAATGATTATTTTACTTCTACAAACATTAATGTAAAAGTCAAGTTTTATGATGAAGAAGGTCAACTTATGAATCTCACAGGAGGATTAGTTAATTTTTCATCTCTAAATAGAGGTAACGGTAGTGGGGCAATTGATAAAGATGCAATTGAAAGTGTTAGAAACTTTAACGGTCGATATATTCCAATTTCTGGTTCATCTATCAAGATTCATGAAAATAACTCTGCTTATGCAGATTCATCAAATGCAGAAAAATTGCTAGGCGCTCGTTGGAATACATCGGAATGGGATACAACCTCTAGTCCAAATAATTGGTACGGAGCTATTGTCGGTGAAATAACTCAATCTGAGATTAGCTTTAATATGGCTTCTTCTAAAAGTGGAAATATTTGGTTTGCTTTCAATTCAAACATTAATGCAATTGGGGTTCCGACGAAACCTGTTGCACCAACAGCTCCAACTCAACCAATGTATGAGACAGAGAAACCACTGGAACCAGCTCCAGTAGCACCAAACTACG
>NZ_KV832089.1:0-206 GCF_001837335.1 Streptococcus sp. HMSC066F01 | reverse complement strand
TCTTGAACCTTCTTAGGCGCAGCTTCTAAACTATCAAATTGTTGAACACTGATACCTGATACAAGGTTGCCCTCTAGATCACGGATCTTAACCAATTCTGGTTGAAGGGTTAAGGCTTCTTCTGGATAATCATCCACATAGTAGAAACCATTTTGAATCGCTTCTTTAGAAGATTTATCTCCCTTGTATTGGTCCAAATCCCATGT
>NZ_KV832088.1:0-241 GCF_001837335.1 Streptococcus sp. HMSC066F01 | reverse complement strand
TATAGAATCCTGAAATGATATTTCCATTGCGATCTTTACGGATCACTTTCACACCTTTGGCTTGTCCTACAAAGTCTGCCTCAGGGGTAAAGGTGACGGTGCCATCTGGTGAGATTACATAAGTTCCTTCACCTGGAACGACTTTTTCAGTTGTTCCATCTTCAAAGGTTGGTGGAACTGTCAGCTCGACATCACCTGTAAAGTTTGGTTTACCAGTCTGAGTTTGACCTTTAAGACCTTC
>NZ_KV832087.1:0-17324 GCF_001837335.1 Streptococcus sp. HMSC066F01 | reverse complement strand
AACCATTCGAAACAACACAGCTCTAAAACCACTCAGCATTTGAGAGCGACGAGGAAAACGTTTTGGAACCATTCGAAACAACACAGCTCTAAAACCTGACGAGCAGGGAAAATTCCCCACCAATGGTTTTGGAACCATTCGAAACAACACAGCTCTAAAACCTCAGGCTCCACTTTGAACGACTCTTTATCGTTTTGGAACCATTCGAAACAACACAGCTCTAAAACAAGATGTAGAAATAATTGACTATTTCTTTGGTTTTGGAACCATTCGAAACAACACAGCTCTAAAACAATGGTTTGATAACCGTAGTATAAAAGAACGTTTTGGAACCATTCGAAACAACACAGCTCTAAAACTTATTATCATTTGTTACGTTGATTTTAAACGTTTTGGAACCATTCGAAACAACACAGCTCTAAAACACGGACTGGTCTTTAGCCATGGAAGATATGGTTTTGGAACCATTCGAAACAACACAGCTCTAAAACCTCGTAGAAAAATTTTTCTCACGAAATTTCGTAATCGCGCCATTCGTCCCAGCCAGACTTCAGCTCGTCAGGTTCCAATTGTTACCCTTATTATACCATATTTTCAGGGTTCAAGAAATAGTCTTGATCCAGCACATATTGAGGAAAATCATAGACTTTTCGAGGTTCGATAAATAAAACCTTTAGTTGATTGAGTTGGATATACTCTATCAGATTTACTAACTCATCCTTTGATAGATAGGCGGTCGCATTGATGAAGACAAGGAGTTTCTTTTTGGAAAGATATTTAAAAACTTGGACAATTTCTAGCATCTTTTCGAAAGGTGTATCACTCAGAGTTTCAACTTTGACTCCTAGGGCATCGATCAACTCTAGAATGGTGATTTCATCGTACTCTAGGTCTAGTTCATTTTCTAAGCACTCAAATGCTAACAATTCTGTAATCGTAGCTACCAGTTTTTCAATCATGGATTTGACTTCTGGCTTGTCATTAAGTTGATTTTCAAGATCTGCATGTATCAGCTTGAGCATGGCAGGTGAGTTGAGATTATATCCTAAGACATCCGTTATCAGTAGTAACTCAGCCTCTCTCAGAGCTTTTAGATTTCTATCAAACAACTTTAACTCTCCATCATCAGTGTACTGGTAGAACTGCTTGACGATAGTCGAAAAGGTAAACTGGTCTTCCAACACTAAAAAGGTTGCATTTTCAATAGCCAATGGTTCATCTAATAATGGGAAATTAATCTTCATCTCTAGGCTCCTCTCCTAGAAAGACTAAACGTGCATCGGAGTTTGCTACACTGGTATTTCGCTCGCCATTTAAGTAGATCATGCGAGAAAATTGCTTTTCTGTAACGGTTAAGAGAGTAATGTTTCCTTTTTTAGGGTTGTGAGTTTTGAGTCGCTCAATCATGGCGTTATTAGCAGAGTTGTTGAGCAAAAGTTTGCTATAGATGGAGAATTGGTGCATGATAAATCCCTCATCTATGAGGAACTTACGAAATTTCCGATAGGCCTTGCGTTCCTCTATAGTATCAACCGGCATATCAAACATTAAAATCATACGCATATATCGATAACTCATATCCTAAACTCAGGAACTCCTTTCTCCGGTTGATTGAGAGCTTGGATGACTTTCTTAGTATAGTCGCTGACGATATTGGACAGGTACATATCTTTGCCATTGTAGTGGAAGGTATCTGAGAAAATAGTGAACAGCTCTCGCTTGATTTTGACAAAAGAACTGCTTCGATTTTCATAGACGATTCTGTCAATAATCGGACGGAAAGGCTCCATAATATCGCTAGCTAGGTTGAATTGATTAAACTGATTAGCATGTTTCAAGCCAAACTGGGTCATACAGCCAGACAAAACAATCTCACGCGCAAACATACTCAAAATTAAGGTGTAACCGTAGTCCAAGGCAGCATTGACATCATTATCTTGTTCACGGCTAAAATCATTTCCAAACAAGGTGTTAAAATAAATCCGAGCTGCGTGCCCTTCGCGGTTGCTAGGATCAAACAAATCCAACCCATGATAGAGATCAATGACGGACTGACTCTTTTCCAGAAAACCACAACTATCCAAATAAAAAGCCTGATTGAGAATTTTTTGTGCAATAATCGTCGTCCAGATTTCCGCCTTTACATCTTCATTCCAGGAAATTTGACGAGAGAGTTGTAAACTGGAATCGTGCCGACCGTAGTAAGGCATTAAGTATGCAGTTGGCAAGCGTTTATCATCACAAAAGATGACCAGAATATTTTCATCCACCAAACGTTTAATCAGCATGGTGGAGAGAACGATATCCGTCGTCTCCAAAAGAAGGATGTCCACCTCGGACAGGTGAATCAACTCTGTCCGAGAGGCATCTTTAAAAATCAAGTGATTGTTCTTGTAGGAGAGCTTAGAGTGCGTATTGACAACAACGGTTCTCCATCCCATTAGTCTTCTCCTAGTTTACTTAAGTCAATCCGAGTCTCGTAGAGACCAGTGATAGATTGGTGGATGAGGGTGGCGTTGAGGATTTCAGATACAGTTGTGTACCGTTTTCGATCAACATCTTTGCCAAAAAATTTAAAGGCAGCAGGAGCACCCAAAGCAGTAAAGGTCAACAAATTGATAAACGAATTTGCTAGAATTTCTATATCTGCTTGCTCATTGTCTGCATATAAGTTCTGGATTTTCTCTAGATTTGCATCTGCGAGGACATATTTTTGAGAGAACTCAGATACAAGATTTAACAAATCCTTAAATTCATTTCGGTGTTTCTGGATGTATTCCAAATGTTCTGGCTCGTCTAGTTTATGGACATTTTTAGAATGGTAGAGCAAGATTGTTAAGTATACTGGAAGTACTATTTCATTGCCTTTTTGAAGTTCTTTCGCACTGGCAAGCATGCGTCTGCGACCATTTTCCAGTTCAAATAAACTATACTTAGGTAGGCAGAGGATGTTTTCTTTACGGACATTATGATAGCCTTTATTTTCAAGGAAAGTTATTGGATTCTCCTCAAAAGCGGCTTTTTCCATAATCGTGATACCAACTAGAGTTTTGACAGTCTTCAGTTTTTTCGCTTTTCCTTTTTCGATATCGGCAATGAGCAAGATCGAATAGGCGATAACAGGGCTATCAAATCCCCCATATTTAGTAGTTTCCCAAAGAATATCCTTTGTTTTTCGAGGGATTAGCTTGTCAGAATTTCCTTTAGGAAGAATGGACTCTTTAGAGAAACCACCTGTTTGCACCTCTCGCTTCTTCACAATATTCACCTGCGGAAGTGATAAAATTTTTTTGATTGTTGCGAAATCTTTTTCCTTATTCCAAGCGATTTCTCCAGTATCCTTGGAGTATTCGATATTCTCTCTTTTTACGATAGTTCCGTCTGCGTAATGCACCTCTTCTTTAAAGAAGTTCAGCAAGTTTGAGTAGAAGAAATATTTTTCAGTTGCTTTTTCGACTTCTTTAGGATCTTTGAATCTGGAGATGTATCTCTTAAGATCGTATTTTTGATAGTTACCATAGACGAATTCAGGCTCTAGTTTAGGATATTTCTTAAGGATAGCCTTAGCAACCACTGCATTTAAATAGGCATCATGCGCGTGGTGGTAGTCATTGATTTCCCGTACCTTGTATAACCTAAATTCTTTACGGAAGTTGGAAACTAGATTGGATTTCAAAGTGATGATTTTGACGATGCGGTTCTGCTTATCCTTCTCAGTCACTTCTGTATTGAAGCGGGCATCTAAAATCTGAGCAACATGTTTTGTGATTTGACGTGTTTCAACTAACTGGCGCTTGATAAAACCAACTTTATCACGCTCATCTAGCCCACCTCGTTCAGCCTTGGTTAAATTATTAAATTTACGTTCTGAAATCAATTTAGAATCCAATAATTGTTTCCAAAAGGCTTTTCTTTTTTGAACGACTTCTAGGCTAGGAACATTATCGGATTTCCCACGATTATCCTTTGAACTAGTTAAGACACGGTTATCAAGAGAATCATCCTTGATAAAGGCCTGTGGGATGATGTGGTCAATGTCATAGTTGCTCAGTTGGTTGATATCAAGAGCTTCTCCAGTGTACATATCCTTCCCATTTTGGAGATAGTAAAGGAAGAGACGATCATTTTGAAGTTGAATATTATCTGTTGGATGTTCTTTTAATATATTTGAATCAAGCCCAGGTGCTAAATTTTTTAGTGCATCTTCAATGCGCTTATATCTTTGTTGAGAATTCTTTTTCCCTCTGCCAGTTGTCTGATTTTCTCGTGCCATCTCAATCACAATGGACTCAGGAGCATGTCCCATAACCTTGACAAGTTCATCAACAATCTTGATACTTTGTAAAATTCCCTTTTTAATGGCAGGGCTTCCTGGGAGTTCTCGGACAACTTGCTTCACATCGTCAATCTCACCAACCACTTGTGCTTTTTGGATAATTTCTTTGAAAGAAAGCCTGTCATCATTGATTAACTGCATAAAGTTACGATTAATCTCACCATCATCAATCAGGTAGTCAAGAATCGTATTGCCAGTTTGTTTATCACTGATACCGTTAATTAACTTAGCAGAGAGTTTTCCCCAACCAGTATAATGTCGACGAGTCAGTGCTTTGATGACTTTTTCATCAAAGAGAGAGTCATACTGAGCAAGGCGTTGCTTAATCATCTCACGATCTTCAAAGATAGTTAGCGTGTGGACGATATTTTCAAGAATCTCTTCATTATTAGGGTCATCCATAAACTCTTTATCCTTAATAATCTTAAGTAAATCATGATAAGTAGAAAGACTAGCGTTAAATTGTTTTTCAATTCCTTTTAGTTCGATTCCATCGTAGCCATCAACATTGTGTAGATAATGAATGATGTCTTTTTCAGTTACTTTTCTTTTATCTTCGGCCTTAAAAAGAGTATAAAAAATATCTTTCTTTTGCCCGCTATCAAGGAATTGATAGTCTCTCAATCCCTCTGCAATAAATTTTACTTTTGTTAATTCATTATAGACAGCAAATGTTTCATACAAGAGACTGTGCTTAGGCAAAACTTTTTCCTCTGGTAAATACAAATCATAGTTAGTCATCTTATTGATGAATTCTTCTGCAGAGCTTGCCTTATCAACAATTTCCTCAAAATTCCAAGGTCGGATTGCTTGGTCAGAATTTCGAGTAAGCCACGCAAAATCACGATTGCCACGAGCCAATGGGCCAACGTAGTAAGGAATACGGAAAGTTAAGATTTTCTCTATCTTTTCTTTATTGTCCTTCAGAAATGGATAATATTCTCCTTGCCGACGGAGAATGTCATTCATTTCTTGAAGGTGAATTTGATGAGGAATAGAACCATTATCAAAGGTGCGTTGTTTTCTCAAAAAATCTTCACGTTCGATTTTATCAAGGAAATAATCTGTTCCTTCGAATTTAGAGAGAAGATTTTTGATATATTTGTAAAATGTTTCTTGAGTGGTCTTGCCATCGATATATCCAGCATACCCATCTTTAGATTGGTCAGAAAAAACTTCATCATATTTTTCTGGAAGATTGTTTTTGATGAATTGTTTTAAAGCTGCCAAGTCTTTTTGGTGATTTTCATAGCGCTCAATCATAGATGTTGATAATGGAGCCTTGGTTGAAGGATCTGTGACAGTCAAAATGCCTGATAGAAGAATAGCATCATAGAGTTTTTTGGCAACTAAGAAAAGATCAGCAAAGTCATCTCCAATTTGTCCGAGCAAGTTTTCCAAATCCTCATCATAGGTATCTTTAGAAAATTGTAGCGGAGCTTTTTCTTCTAAGTCAAAATGTTTTTTGAAATCAGCTTGATTTCCTACAATCAACTTGAGAAATTCCGAAAACAAACCAGTGGACTTTTCATCAGGAAAGAGTCTTAGAACGCGTTCTCTCTTTGCAGATTTACTAATTTTATCGGTAAAAATTGCTTCTATTTGTGCGTTTTGCCCACTAAGTGAACTTCCTTCAAAGGTGTTGTCGTAAATGCTTATAAACTCGTTAAAGATTTTTTGAATATCATTATTTTTTATATCGAAAGCTTCTTCATATAAAAAATGCCCACGGTATTTAATCATATGAGCTAATACTAGATAGATCAAGCGCAAGTCAGCTTTTTCTTTCGAATCAGCCAGTTGCTTTCTCAAATGATAGATAGTTGGAAATTGCTTATGGTATTCTTTTTCTTCTGCCAAGGTAGCAAAAATAGGGTATTTACTCCCTCTTTTATCCTCAGGAATTAAAAAGGAGTCATCCAATCGATGAAAGAAACTACTATCTACCTTGCTCATTTCCTCAGCAAAGATTTCTTGAAGATAGCGAAGACGATTTTTCCGGCGAGTATAGCGACGACGTGCAGTTCGTTTAAGGCGTCTAGCCTCAGCAGTAGTTCCCTCATCAAACAATAGAGCCCCGATGAGATTTTTCTTGATAAATCGTTTATCGGTATTACCCAGAACTTTCATCTTTTTAGATGGCACTTTATAGTCATCTGTAATAACGGCCCATCCGACGCTGTTAGTACCAATATCAAGTCCGATAGAGTAATTTTTGTTTTCCATGTATAAAAACCTCCGTTGTATTAAGTTATAATTTTAAAATTAAGAAATGAGAGCTTTGATTAGGGCAATGCACCCATTTATAAACTTTACTAACTCAGTTAGAATAGCTAAATTATCTTTAGTGAATTTGAACTTTTTCAAAATAATTTCCTTAAAATATAACTATATTTAATCGTATCATTCTAACTAAAAATTTCAATAGAATAATGATGAAATATCGGTAAAAATGTGCTAAAATCAATTATAGGTTATATTTTAGTTTTAGAACTGTATTGTTTCAAATGAGGATAAACTAGCTTTTTGTCGTATCTGTAAAATGATTTACATTTCACTTGATAATTTTTGACAAGTATAGTACAATAAAGCTGTTGGAATTATTCGAAACAACACAGCAAAGTTAAAATAAGGCTTTGTCCGTACACAACTTGAAAAAGTGCGCACCGATTCGGTGCTTTTTATTTTATTATACTAACTTATTGTACTCCTATTTTTAGAAAAAAACAAATATTATCGTAGCGCTTTCATAAAATTCGAGATCAATTCGATGGAGCTTGTAAGTGGGTTAACTGAGAAATATGATTTCCTTTTGTTGGTTTATATGTTCGGGATGATAGCAATACAAAATAAAAAGAACTGGGATAATTAACTATCCTAGTTCTTTTTTATATGAACTGTTCTTCTATTCCCCCTCAGCTAACTCTTTCCCAAGTTGGATGAGGTAGTCTTTCAAGTCGTTTTTGACTTGTGGGTGTTTGAGAGCGTAGTCGATGGATGTTTTCATAAAGCCAAACTTGTCTCCGACATCGTAACGAGCCCCTTTGAACTCACGAGCAAATACACGTTGTGTTTTATTGAGGGTATCGATTGCATCTGTCAGCTGAATTTCATTTCCTGCACCTGGAGCTTGGTTTTCGAGGATTTGGAAAATTTCAGGAGTGAGGAGGTAGCGTCCGATGATAGCAAGGTCGCTAGGAGCATCCTCTGGCGCTGGTTTTTCAACGAAGGTTTCAACGCTGTAAAGGCCGTCTTTTCCTTCGCCTTGTGGAGCAATAACCCCATAAGCAGATACTTCGTCATGAGGGACTGGCATGACAGCGATAGTAGACGCGTGGGTACGCTCGTAGTCATCCATGAGTTGTTTGGTAAGTGGAACAGCCTTTTCGTTGGTGATATCCATCAAGTCATCACCAAGCATAACGACAAAAGGTTCATTTCCGACGAAAGCTTTGGCTTGCAAGACAGCATCTCCGAGACCACGTGGATGTGTTTGACGGATAAAATGCAGGCGCATGCCGGTTGTCTCATCAACCAGCTTCAAAAGATCTGTTTTCCCTTTTTCTTTGAGGTTATATTCCAATTCGAAGTTTGAGTCGAAGTGGTCCTCGATAGAACGTTTTGACTTACCAGTAACAACCAAGATGTCTTCGATTCCAGACTTGAGGGCTTCTTCAACGATAAACTGGATAGTTGGCTTGTCTACGATTGGCAACATTTCCTTGGCCAAGGCCTTAGTTGCTGGGAGGAAACGAGTTCCCAATCCAGCGGCAGGGATGACTGCTTTTCTGACTTTTTGTTTCATGATGTTCCTTTCTATAAGGGTCTAAGACCATTCGTTTTCTGCTTTAAATTCATTGCTCATGATGTCAGTGATTGCTTCTTTGATATTGACACCTTCGTAGATAACTCGGTAAATAGCCTGTGTGATTGGCATGTAGACATCCAATTCCTGAGCCAGCTCGTAAGCTGCTCGAGTTGTTGAAATGCCTTCGATGACCATACCCATGTTTGCTTCGATGTCTGCGAGGGATTCTCCACGACCGAGAGCATCACCGGCCCTCCAGTTACGAGAGTGGACAGATGTCCCCGTTACGATCAAATCTCCAACTCCAGAAAGACCGCTATAAGTTAGGGGACTAGCCCCAAGAGCCACCCCTAGACGGGTGATTTCTGCTAATCCTCGAGCGATGATAGCCGACTTGGCATTGTCACCAAATCCTAGGCCATGTAATGCACCCGCACCAACTGCAATGATGTTTTTGAGAGCGCCAGCGGTTTCAACTCCGATAACATCCGTATTAGTATAGAGACGGAAGTAGTGATTGCTAAAGAGATTTTGGACGTACTGAGCAGTTTCAAGGTCTTTAGAGGCTGCAGTGATCAAGGTAATATCCCGCACAATCGTTTCCTCAGCGTGACTAGGTCCTGAAACAACAACGACTTCACTACGAAGGTCAGCTGGGATTTCCTCTTCAAGAATAGTCGATAGGCGTTTGTGGCTATCTGGTTCCAATCCTTTGGAGGCATGCATGATGACAACCTTGTGATCGAGCACCTTTGCTACTTGTTGGGCAACCAGTCTCGTTACTTTTGTTGGGACTACAAATAAAACAGCATCCACATCCTTTAGTGTTTCTTCTAAATCATGATAGGCTTTGATTTTTTCGTCGAATAGGATATCTTTGAAATAGCGTTTGTTTGTATGTTGGTTATTGATTTCATCAATTTGGTCAGAAATATTTCCCCAAATTCGAACCTCGTGTCCATTGTCGTTTAGGACCTGCGAAAGGGCAGTTCCCCAAGAACCAGGACCCAAGACAGCGATGGTTTGTTTCTTCATCTTTTCCTCCTTGTAAGAGTTCTTCCTTCCATTTTACCATAAAAAGCCTTTTCATGCATCACCTGTAGATGAAAGCGTACTAATTTATAATAAGGAGACTTCTTTGACAAGATGCCTCTTTTTTGCTAGAATAGCATCAATATGAACGAATGAGAAGGAGCTGACGCAGGATGTCGCTCCCTTTATCTATTTTATTAGGAGGAAATATGCTGATTAAAAAAATAAAAACCTATAAATGGCAGGCCTTGGCATCCTTAATGATGACAGGCTTGATGGTTGCGAGTTCGCTCTTGCAACCGCGCTATTTGCAAGAGGTGTTAGAGGCTTTGTTGGCCGGACAAAATGAGGCTATTTATAGTATTGGCACTTGGCTGATAGGAGTAGCCCTAGTCGGTCTGGTTGCAGGTGGGGTCAATGTAACGCTTGCAGCCTATATTGCTCAAGGAGTGTCTTCGGACCTTCGGGAAGACGCTTTTCGCAAGATCCAGACTTTTTCTTATGCCAATATCGAGCAGTTTAATGCCGGCAACCTTGTCGTCCGTATGACCAATGATATCAACCAAATTCAGAACGTGGTGATGATGGCTTTTCAAATTCTTTTCCGTCTCCCTCTTCTCTTTATCGGTTCCTTTATCTTGGCGGTTCACACTCTTCCATCACTTTGGTGGGTGATTGTCCTCATGGTGCTCTTGATCTTTGCACTAACAGCCATCATGATGGGAATGATGGGACCACGATTTGCTAAGTTTCAAACCCTTCTTGAACGGATCAATGCTATCGCTAAGGAAAATCTACGTGGTGTGCGCGTGGTTAAATCCTTTGTGCAGGAAAAAGCACAATTTGACAAATTTACCGAAGTCTCAGATGAACTTCTCGGCCAAAATCTTTATATCGGTTATGCCTTCTCAGTTATAGAACCTGTTATGATGCTAGTCGGCTATGGGGCAGTCTTCCTCTCTATCTGGTTGGTGGCAGGCATGGCTCAGTCAGATCCATCTGTTGTGGGCTCGATTGCTTCCTTTATCAACTATCTCAGCCAGATTATCTTTACCATCATCATGGTTGGATTTTTAGGAAATTCTGTCAGTCGTGCCATGATTTCCTTGCGTCGTATCCGCGAAATTCTAGATACCGAGCCAGCGATGACATTTAAAGATCTCCCAGACGAAGAGTTAGAAGGAAGTCTCTCTTTTGAAAATGTGACCTTTACCTATCCCAATGACGATGAGCCTATGCTGAAGAATGTGACCTTTGAAATTGCGCCTGGTCAGATGGTCGGTGTGGTTGGGGCGACTGGAGCAGGGAAATCCACCCTAGCTCAGTTAATTCCACGGCTTTTTGATCCACAAGAGGGATCTATCAAGATTGGTGGCAAGGATATTCGAGACGTCAGCGAGGGAACCTTACGTAAAACAGTTTCCATCGTCTTGCAACGTGCTATTCTCTTTAGTGGGACCATTGCAGATAATCTTCGTCAAGGAAAAGGCAATGCCAGCGTGTCAGAAATGGAACGTGCAGCACGGATTGCCCAAGCCAGCGAATTTATCGGACGCATGGAAAACAAATTTGAGAGTCAGGTCGAAGAACGAGGCACCAATTTTTCTGGTGGACAAAAACAACGGATGTCCATTGCCCGTGGGATTGTCAGCAATCCCCGTATCCTGATTTTTGATGATTCGACTTCGGCTTTGGATGCTAAGTCAGAGAGACTCGTGCAGGAAGCTTTGAACAAAGATCTGAAAGGGACAACAACCATTATCATCGCTCAAAAGATCAGTTCAGTCGTCCATGCGGACAAGATTTTGGTCTTGGATCAAGGGCGCTTGATTGGAGAAGGAAGGCATGCGGATTTGGTAGCTAACAACGCCATCTACCGCGAAATCTACGAAACACAAAAGGGAAAGGAGGAATAAAATGAAAACCGTTCGATTTTTCTGGAATTATTTTAAAGTTTACAAGTTCTCCTTTGTCATTGTGATTCTGATGGTTGCGGTTGCGACGATTGCCCAAGCCCTCTTTCCAGTTTTTTCAGGTCAAGCAGTCACAGAGCTAGCTAACCTAGTTCTAGCTTATCAAAATGGGACTTCCGAACTAGCCTGGCAGAGTTTGTCAGCTCTGATGCTGAATCTAGCTCTGGTTGTCCTCGCCTTAGTGGTATCTAGTTTGATTTACATGACCTTGATGACCCGTGTGATTGCTGAGTCAACAAATGAGATGCGTAAGGGCCTCTTTGGCAAACTTTCTCGTTTAACGGTTTCTTTCTTTGACCGCCATCAGGATGGCGATATCCTCTCTCGCTTTACGAGTGACTTGGACAACATCCTTCAAGCCTTCAATGAAAGCCTAGTTCAGGTCATGAGCAATATTGCTCTTTACATCGGTTTGATCTTTGTCATGTTTTCAAGAAATGTGACACTAGCCCTGATAACAGTAGCTAGCACCCCAGTAGCCTTTCTCATGTTGGTCTTCATCGTGAAAATGGCCCGCAAGTACACCAATCTCCAGCAAAAAGAGGTTGGGAAACTCAATGCCTACATGGACGAGAGTATTTCTGGACAGAAAGCTGTTATCGTACAAGGAATTCAAGATGACATCGTAGCAGGCTTTGTGGAGCAAAATGAGCGCGTGCGCAAGGCAACCTTTAAAGGGAGAATGTTCTCAGGCATCCTGTTTCCTGTTATGAATGGGATGAGCTTGGTCAATACGGCCATCGTTATTTTTGCAGGTTCTGCGGTCCTGCTGAACGATCCAAGTATCGAAACAACGACAGCCCTAGGTTTGATCGTCATGTTTACCCAATTTTCTCAGCAGTACTACCAGCCAATTATCCAGGTGGCTGCGAGTTGGGGGAGCCTCCAGTTGGCCTTTACTGGAGCGGATCGTATCCAAGAAATGTTCGATGCAGAAGAAGAGATTCGTCCGCAAAATGCGCCTGCCTTTACGGAATTGCGAGAAGGTGTTGAAATCAGTCATATTGATTTCTCTTATGTGCCAGACAAGCCGATTTTAAAAGATGTTAGCATTTCAGCTCCTAAGGGGCAGATGATAGCAGTTGTCGGTCCGACTGGTTCAGGGAAAACGACCATCATGAACCTTATCAATCGCTTCTACGATGTGGATGCAGGTAGCATTTCTTTTGATGGCAAAGACATCCGTGACTACGACTTGGACAGTCTGCGGAGCAAGGTCGGGATTGTCTTGCAGGATTCGGTCTTGTTTAGTGGAACGATTCGGGACAATATCCGCTTTGGTGTGCCAGATGCCAGTCAGGAAATGGTCGAAGCAGCTGCCAAGGCAACTCATATTCATGACTATATCGAAAGCTTGCCTGATAAGTATGATACCCTTATTGATGATGAGCAAAATATCTTCTCGACTGGGCAGAAACAATTGATTTCCATCGCTCGGACCTTGATGACTGATCCTCAAGTCCTAATCCTAGATGAAGCGACTTCCAATGTGGATACCGTAACAGAAAGCAAGATTCAACATGCCATGGAGGCAGTTGTAGCAGGACGAACCAGTTTTGTCATTGCCCATCGTTTGAAGACCATCCTCAATGCCGATCAGATTATTGTCCTTAAAGATGGAGAGGTTATTGAACGTGGAAATCATCACGAGTTGCTCAAGCTCGGCGGTTTCTACTCAGAACTGTATCACAATCAATTTGTCTTCGAATAGAAAAGTTGTCCTCTTGGGCAGCTTTTTCTTATCCATAAAAAATACTTATCACGGTCTTTAAAAAAACATATTAGACAGGAAAGGGTTGGAGTGATAAGATAAGACTGTCGCAAGAAAATCGAAAGGAGACACATCATGGCTAGAACGGTTGTAGGAGTTGCTGCGAACCTATGTCCTGTAGATGCAGAAGGGAAAAACATCCACTCATCTGTATCCTGTAAATTTGCAGAGAGCATTCGTCAAGTCGGTGGTCTTCCTTTAGTAATTCCTGTAGGGGATGAGTCCATTGTTCGCGATTATGTAGAAATGATTGACAAACTCATCTTGACAGGTGGGCAAAACGTCCATCCTCAGTTTTATGGGGAGAAAAAGACCATTGAGAGCGATGATTACAACCTTGTACGCGATGAGTTTGAATTGGCACTCTTGAGAGAAGCACTCCATCAGAATAAGCCCATTTTGGCAATCTGCCGCGGTGTTCAGCTGGTCAATGTTGCTTTTGGCGGCACTCTTCACCAAGAAATTGAAGGTCACTGGCAAGGCCTGCCTTTTGGGACATCTCATTCTATTGAGACAGTAGAAGGAAGCGTGGTGGCTAAGTTGTTTGGAAAAGAAAGTCGGGTCAACTCAGTCCATCGTCAAAGTATTAAAAATCTGGCGCCTAATTTCCGTGTAACTGCTATTGATCCAAGAGACCAGACTATCGAAGCAATTGAGTCTATCGATGAGCACCGTATCATCGGTTTGCAGTGGCATCCAGAGTTTCTGGTCAATGAAGAAGACGGCAATTTAGAATTATTTGAGTATTTATTAAATGAATTGTAACGGTTAGAATCTCTAGCCGTTTTTATTCGCCCTTTCAGATTTTTTATATTTTAGCAAATTTACGCAAACGTTTGAATTCTGATAAAAATTGGGCAAATTCAATAAAAAAGCTTGAAAAAATCGAAGGTAAGCGTTATGATAGAAAAGAAGAAATTTTGGAGGATTATCATGTCACATATTAAATTTGATTATTCAAAAGTTTTAGACAAATTTGTTGCCCCACATGAAGTGGAATACATGCAAGCACAAGTAACAGCTGCAGACGAATTGATTCGTAAAGGAACTGGTGCTGGTAGCGACTTTTTGGGTTGGTTGGACCTACCTGAAAACTACGACCGCGAAGAATTCGACCGCATCTTGAAAGCTGCTGAGCAAATCAAGTCAGATAGCGATGTTTTGGTTGTAATCGGTATCGGTGGATCTTACCTTGGTGCCAAAGCAGCCATTGACTTCTTGAACCACCACTTTGCGAACTTGCAAACAAAAGAAGAACGCAAAGCGCCACAAATCCTTTACGCTGGGAACTCAATCTCATCTACTTACCTTGCTGACTTGGTAGAGTACGTAGCTGACAAAGACTTCTCAGTAAACGTGATTTCTAAATCAGGTACAACAACAGAACCAGCTATCGCTTTCCGCGTCTTCAAAGAACTCTTGGTTAAGAAATACGGTCAAGAAGAAGCTAACAAACGTATCTACGCTACAACTGACCGCCAAAAAGGTGCTGTTAAGGTTGAAGCAGATGCCAACGGTTGGGAAACATTTGTTGTTCCAGATGACATCGGTGGACGCTTCTCAGTATTGACAGCAGTTGGATTGCTTCCAATCGCAGCATCAGGAGCTGACATCAAAGCCCTTATGGAAGGTGCGAATGCAGCTCGTAAAGATTACACTTCAGACAAGATTGCTGAAAATGAAGCTTACCAATACGCAGCAGTTCGTAACATCCTTTACCGTAAAGGCTACGCTACTGAAATCTTGGTAAACTACGAGCCATCACTTCAATACTTCTCAGAATGGTGGAAACAATTGGCTGGTGAGTCAGAAGGGAAAGACCAAAAAGGGATTTACCCCACTTCAGCAAACTTCTCAACTGACTTGCACTCATTGGGACAATTTATCCAAGAAGGAACTCGTATCATGTTTG
Source organism: Streptococcus sp. HMSC066F01 (assembly GCF_001837335.1). Taxonomy (GTDB): domain Bacteria; phylum Bacillota; class Bacilli; order Lactobacillales; family Streptococcaceae; genus Streptococcus; species Streptococcus oralis_S. The sequence goes on along the minus strand of NZ_KV832087.1, from coordinate 2,492 downwards.
AAACAGTTGTCCGTGTTGACAAACCACGCAAGAACGTGATTATCCCTAGCTTAGAAGAAGATCTTGATGGACTTGGTTACCTTCAAGGAAAAGACGTTGACTTTGTAAACAAAAAAGCAACTGACGGTGTTCTTCTTGCCCACACAGACGGTGATGTACCAAACATGTACGTGACTCTTCCAGAGCAAGATGCTTTCACTCTTGGTTACACTATCTACTTCTTCGAATTGGCTATCGCCCTTTCAGGTTACTTGAATGCTATCAACCCATTTGACCAACCAGGTGTTGAAGCCTACAAACGTAACATGTTTGCCCTTCTTGGGAAACCAGGATTTGAAGAATTGAGCAAAGAGCTTAACGCACGTCTATAATAGAAGAAAAGAGTGGTTTGACCACTCTTTTTACTCTCTTTATTCCTAGACATTGGACTCAAGCGAGACTTGTGATATAATATAGAAAGCAAAAAGGCAGACGCCTAGAGACTTTATAGGAGAAACTATGTCAAAAGATATCCGCGTACGCTACGCACCAAGTCCAACAGGACTACTACACATCGGAAATGCCCGTACAGCATTGTTTAACTACCTTTACGCACGCCATCATGGTGGAACTTTTATTATTCGTATCGAAGATACCGACCGTAAACGCCATGTCGAAGACGGAGAGCGTTCACAGCTTGAAAACCTTCGCTGGTTAGGCATGGACTGGGATGAAAGTCCAGAGACTCATGAAAACTATCGCCAATCAGAGCGTTTGAAACTCTATCAAAAATACATCGACCAATTACTAGCTGAAGGAAAAGCCTACAAATCTTACGTCACAGAAGAAGAGTTGGCAGCTGAGCGCGAACGCCAAGAAGCAGTTGGCGAAACACCTCGTTACATTAACGAATACCTTGGTATGAGCGAAGAAGAAAAAGTAGCTTACATCGCAGAACGTGAAGCAGCTGGTATCATCCCAACTGTTCGTTTGGCTGTCAATGAGTCTGGTATCTACAAATGGCATGATATGGTCAAAGGTGATATCGAGTTTGAAGGTGGCAACATCGGTGGCGACTGGGTTATCCAAAAGAAAGATGGTTACCCAACTTACAACTTTGCCGTTGTCATCGATGACCACGACATGCAAATTTCCCATGTTATTCGCGGAGATGACCACATTGCCAACACACCCAAACAGCTTATGGTTTATGAGGCTCTTGGTTGGGAAGCTCCAGAGTTCGGTCACATGACTTTGATCATCAACTCTGAAACGGGGAAAAAATTGTCTAAACGCGATACCAATACCCTTCAATTTATCGAAGATTACCGTAAGAAAGGCTATCTTCCAGAAGCTGTCTTTAACTTTATCGCTCTTCTTGGTTGGAATCCTGGCGGCGAAGACGAAATCTTCTCTCGTGAGGAATTGATTAAACTCTTTGATGAAAACCGCCTCAGCAAGTCTCCAGCAGCCTTCGACCAGAAAAAACTTGACTGGATGAGCAACGACTACATCAAGAGAGCAGAACTTGCTACTATCTTTGAAATGGCAAAACCATACTTAGAAGAAGCAGGGCGTTTGACTGACAAATCTGAAAAAATGGTGGAACTCTACAAACCACAAATGAAATCAGTAGACGAAATCGTTCCATTGACAGATCTTTTCTTCTCAGATTTCCCAGAGTTGACAGACGCTGAGCGCGAGGTCATGGCAGGAGAAACCGTTCCGGTTGTTTTAGAAGCCTTCAAAGCGAAACTAGAAGCAATGACAGATGAAGAATTTGTGACAGAAAACATCTTCCCACAAATCAAAGCAGTTCAAAAAGAAACGGGTATTAAAGGGAAAAACCTCTTCATGCCAATTCGTATTGCCGTTTCAGGTGAAATGCATGGACCAGAATTACCAGACACCATTTTCTTACTTGGACGTGAAAAGTCAATCCAGCATATTGAAAACATGCTCAAAGAGATTTCTAAATAAAAAGGACTTCCGATGAATACATGGGAAAAAATGTATGAAGAAGCACGAACCTTATACAATCCTCATGAAGTTTCTGACTTTGTTTATGCTAACCATGTTGTTGCTGCAGTAGAAGCAGAAGATGGTCAGATCTTCACAGGATTTTGTATGGAGGGCACTTGTGGCGTTTTTCATCTCTGTGCAGAACGAGCGGCTCTCTTCAATATGTATCAATTTTTAGGACAGACCAAAGTTAAGAAAATCCTCGCCTTTCGAGATAAACCTCCCTACGGCGAAGGATCAGGTATGCCTTGTGGCGCTTGCAGAGAATTTCTCTTAGAATTGAATGCTGAAAATAAAGAAGCAGAGTTCATGATGAACTACGAAACAAGAAAAACAATTAAGGTTGCCGAATTAATCCCTTACTGGTGGGGAGAGGAACGCGCGACTAATTGGCAAGATAAATAGAAGGAGTCAGTTTAACTGGCTCTTTTCCCTTATCTTTTCAGAATTTCGATAAAGAGGAAAAAAGTCCTTGACAAAGGCGGAAAAGT
>NZ_KV832086.1:0-342 GCF_001837335.1 Streptococcus sp. HMSC066F01 | reverse complement strand
GAAAGCCAATGGCGGTCAAGCTGTTGAATTGAGCTTCACTGCTAAGATTAAAGCGGGAGCTGATTTGACTCCATATCTAACAGATCGTGGATTCACTGTTCCAAATACGGCTTCTTATGATGCAAACATTCCAAATAGACCAGGGCTACACAAAGATTCGAATAAAGTTCCGGTTATCGTTCCAAAAGAACCAGAACCAGAAATTACGAAGAAAATCAACCGTACCTTGGACCACTTGGATGTCGAATACGATGCACCTTACATGTACAATGTCAATACAGCTTTACCAAAAGATATTGATAAGTACAAAGAGTTCACCGTAACAGATACACTTGAATCTGT
>NZ_KV832085.1:423-2081 GCF_001837335.1 Streptococcus sp. HMSC066F01 | reverse complement strand
GTTCACCGTAACAGATACACTTGAATCTGTTTTGGCAATCGCTGATACGCCAGTAGCTTATGTAGATGGACGTGATGCAAATGGAGCTCTTGAAACAAGTGTTGAAGGAAACACTGTCACTGTAAAAGTGAAAGATTTCGCTCGACTAAAAGGCTTCAAAGAGATTCAATTGTACATCCCAGCTAAACTCAAAGCGAATAGCGATTTGACTCCTTATAAGGATCAATTGGTACCAAACAAAGCAAGTGTTAACTTCAAGGATGCCAATGGTCAATCTGGTAGCAAGGAATCAAAACCGGTAACGGTGAAACCGCGTGACCCAGAAACACCAACAGATCCAACACCAGGTGAACCAGCTAAGTCTGTTGGGCCAGAAGATGGATCTAAACCTGATAAAGAATACCACTTGCCAAACGCTTTAGATACCTTCCGATTCGATATCACTACACCGGTTCCAACAGATCCTGTAGATGAAAACGGAAATGCTAAGAAGGATCAATATGGTCGTCTTATCAAGACAGACTTGACTAGCTTTACGATCACTGATAAAATCGATTCAGTCTTGAAAGTCAACAAAGATCGTATCGCTCTTAAAGTTGAAAATGCTCAGTTTGACAAGATCAAAGCAGCTCTTCAAGCTCAACTTGATCAAGCAGAGAAAGAACTCAAAGCTTTGACAGGCAAGTCAACAGAAGAGGCTTCAACAGAGACTGGTAAGAAGGAAGAGCTCAAGGCAGCGGAAGCGAAAGTAGCTGAATTGAAAGCGAAGTTGGAAGCAGCTAAGGCAGCGCAGCCAGCTAAACCAGCTGAAACTACAACACCAGCTACTCCAGCAACAGCTACTGAAGAAACAACTCCAGCTACATCTGATTCTTCTGCAACAGAAGATAAGAAACCTGCAACTAGCGAGCCAAGTCAAGATCTTGCAAGCTTGGAAGCAGAGTTGAAAGCAGCTGAAGAAAACTTGTCTAAACTTCAAGCACCAGCTGAGAAAGAAGCAGAATTAGCACCAGCTGATAAGAAACAACAACAAGAGAAACTTGAAAATGAAATCAAGAAACTAAAAGAAGCTCAAACTAAGCTTCAAGCAGCTATTGATAAATTGAGTAAGTCTTCAAATGATCGTGGTGAATTAGTAGGTAAAGAATTAGAAGCAATTGCCACTGTTACTTACGATGAAACTGAAAATCTTGTGACTCTTGAAATCAGCGACAAGGATGTTCTTGAAGCCTTGAAGGGAAGTACTGTACGTCTTGTACTTTACACTAACTTCAAAGAAGGAACAGATTTTACAAAATTTACTGGTGGTGTTCCTAATAAAGCTGAAGTAAGCTTTAACCATAATCCAAAGCCACAGCCTACCAACACAGTTGTGGTGTTCCCACCAACACCACCAACACCAGAAAAACCACAAACTCCGCCACCAGGTGGAACCGTTCCTCCAGCAGAACCTAAGAAAACATTGCCAAATACAGGTTCTGAAGGATCTTCAATCTTTGGAGTACTTGCTGCCCTAGCTCTAGGACTTGCTGGACTTCTAGTTTGGAAGCGTAAAGCTGAACGTTAGTATCATATAGTAAGAGGAGAGTAGAAATATTTCCTCTCTTCCTTACTATATATTAAATGAATTAAGGGAAAAAGAATGAGTAGAAAAAAAT
>NZ_KV832085.1:0-323 GCF_001837335.1 Streptococcus sp. HMSC066F01 | reverse complement strand
ACCGGCGGAAGATGAAGAAATTCCAGATGGAGCAGAGCGAAACATTGCGCTTAAATTCAAAAGATTCCTTGATAATATAGAATCTTCAATTAAGGATTATACAGATAATCCAGAAGAGGAGAATAAAGAACTCCTAGAGGCTGATGTAGAAGAAGCAAAGAATTATTTTGAGACTGCAAAGAAGGCAATGAAGAGTCCAGAAGGTCAAAAAAGTTTTGTGGCATATGAAGCTCGCTACAATGAGTTGAAAGCCAAGGTTGAAGCTTTGTTGGCCGGTAAGACGGAACAACCAGCGGAACCAAAAGTTGAGCATCAAGAAATCA
>NZ_KV832084.1:0-1167 GCF_001837335.1 Streptococcus sp. HMSC066F01 | reverse complement strand
ATAAACCTTTTTTTGTGAGACTTCAAGATGTCTTTTGTCTCATTCTTTTTTATTTTTGTATTCGCCAATAGAAATGATTTTGTTATTGTCTTTGATATGCTTATAAAATCTAATTGATTCTGGGTGAATTTCACTAACCACAATTTCCCCTTGTATCCCTATGTCGCTTACTTCGAGGTTTAAAGTTTCATCGCCAATGCTTCCTAAAATTTGAATTTTATCTTTGCTTGATATTTTTCTTGATATTTTTTTAGAAATCAAATTCAAAATTCTTTTCAGTATTTTTATCATAGTCATACCTCTTGTAACTATACCAATTTTATCCCTCACTTTCACATATCTTATATTTTGTTAAACTCCCCTTAATTCTCAAATCCTTACAGCTCCTAGCTTTTCGTCTCTTTGATTTTTTCAGCTTATGCTTAACTCATTATGTGAAAGTAATATCTAAAAAATTAAATGACAAAGTTCCGTAAAGCATCATCAAGCTCTGCTTGTTCTATCCCTATGTATCTTAAGGTTATTGCAGGTGATGAGTGATTGAACATTTTTTGTAATGTTCCTACGTCCTTTGTCTTGTTGTAATATTTATAGCCAAATGTTTTTCGCATTGTGTGTGTACCGACATTATCAATGCCAAGTTCTTCAGCTGCTTCATGTATGATTTGATAGGCTCGCTCACGAGTGATTGCTTTATTCTGACCTTGCCTACTCTTGAATAAGAAATGATGAAATGGTTTGCCCTCGACATATCTCCTCATTTCTTTTTTGAGTTCTTTTGTCATCCGTCTTGTTATCTGCTTGCCAGTCTTCCGTTCTCTCAGTTTGATGTGCCAGCCTTGAACATCTTTAACTTTCAAGGTAAGTATATCTCCGACTCGCAAACCAGTATTCAGGCCTGTAATGAATAGCATATAATACATCTCATTCCACTCCTTGAGATAATCTTTCATTGCCTGGATGTCGTCATTATCTTTTATCGGCGATACAAATTCCATGTTCTACCTCCTTTCTGCAAAACAAAAAGCCAGCATTTGCTGACTCTTGACGATACTTCTGTTGGACAACTTTTCTGACTAGAATTAAGGATGACTCCTAAAGTGTGATATGTGTTTTTGTTTCAGAAGTTCATGCTATCATAATAAACCTTTTTTTGTGAGACTTCAA
>NZ_KV832083.1:0-1276 GCF_001837335.1 Streptococcus sp. HMSC066F01 | reverse complement strand
GTTGGTTTTAATTCGTCCCCTAAAGCTACAATCATAGATACCGTAAGGGATTTTATTCTTTATTTAAAACTTTGCAACAGAACCAAATTACTCATTATTTTTGTCATATTCCATCTCATCTTCAGTTACCCACATATGATTCTTAACTTCTTTTTGACCATCGGTTGGAGTGTAATTAACAACGTAAACAGTTCCTGTAATAGATTTATCTACTTTTGCTTCAGCTCCCATCATCCCATCCATGTGATCGGCATTCAAGATAACAGTATCGCCCTCATTTGCTACAGTCTTAGTATCTTTTAACTCTTCTTGTACTACCCATCGATGATTCTTAACCATTGGTCCCCCAGTTTTTGGCTTATAGCTTACTTCATAAATTGTAGTATCAAAGGCTCCTACAACTTGAGCTTTTGCACCTCTCATCCCTTTCATATGATCGCCTAGCAGTATAACATTACTTCCCACCGGGAATTTAGGGTTCGCAGCATCTTTCATTGAAGAAGGAACCATACCTTCATGATTCATTCCCTCCATACTATTCATTTCACTAGACGCTATAGAAGTCGATTCCTCATTTGTACTTTTAGAATTATTCGATTCACTTTGATTGCTACATGCTCCTAAAAATACAATAATTCCAAGACTTGCAAATACTAATTTTATCATCTTTTTCACTGTGTTCATCCTCCTTTAATTAATCACATTTAAGTCATCTCATAAATTTGTAATCCAAAAACTTCTTTTTTAATTGTAGCTATTGATAAGTCCTTCTTAGAAAAGATTACTACAGAATTTGATAAGATATCTAAATGAACTTTTTCGACACTATCTATTGAAATCAGTTGAAAAAATATTTTTTGACCAACATTCACATATTAGTTTAGCAATTTTTATCTATTTTTGAAATAAATAACTCTCCTCCTTTATTGAAATGGTAACTTTATAACAAATTTAGTTCTTAGACCTAATTTACTTTTTACAGTTATACTACCTTTATGCGCTTCAACAAAGCTCTTTACAATAGCTAATCCGATACCTTGCCCCCCTAACTGGGAGTGTTTTAGAGAAAAATAGCAAGATTACCTAAATTTAATTATTTAGCATCATCTTTATGAAGCATGTTTTTAACACCTTCTACCTTTAGAAACAACTTTTTCAGCAGCTCCTTCGTTTTCAAGTTCTTTATCGCCTATCAATTTGCCAACTCCTTCTTTAACAGTTCCTGTTGCTTGGTTTAATTTTTCTTCTGTAAAACTATTGTATCTTGATACTTTAA
>NZ_KV832082.1:0-361 GCF_001837335.1 Streptococcus sp. HMSC066F01 | reverse complement strand
AGAAACAACTACCCATTGTTCAGCAGATGTATGAAAAGTATGGAGATCAAATTCATTTTGTTCTTCTGAATATGAACGAACCAGGAAAAGAAACAAAGGAAACTGCTGATCAGTATATCAAAGAAAAAGGATATACTTTCCCGTATTATTATGACGAAGATCAGTCCGCAGCCGATCTTTTACAGGTTCAAACCATACCAAGTATGTATCTTGTGACAAAACAGCAACAGGTAAAGAATGTATTAGTAAATCATACCACTGCTGAAATTTTCTCGAAAGAGTTACAAGAACTGCTAAACTAACATACATCTATTTCAGAAAAAAGGAGGAAGAAGAAATCGCAATAGGATTTCAGAGAAAA
>NZ_KV832081.1:0-222 GCF_001837335.1 Streptococcus sp. HMSC066F01 | reverse complement strand
CCAGAGATCAAGAAAGATGTCAATACTAAGGCTGAGGAAACGCTTGCTGATCGTGACCAAATTTTCACATACAACGTGAAAACAAGTGTCCCAACAGATGTATCATCCTTCAGTGTAAGTGATACACTTGAGTCTGTTCTTGATTATGCAGGTTCAGCAAGTGCAATCTTGAATGGTCAAGCTCTTGATGCCAGTCAAATCAAGGTAGAAGGTCAAACGATT
>NZ_KV832080.1:0-262 GCF_001837335.1 Streptococcus sp. HMSC066F01 | reverse complement strand
TTAGCACACAAAACAACTCGTAAAATGAAACAAAACCTATTTTGGGGAGCTGGTTATAACTTTATAGCTATCCCTCTAGCTGCAGGAATTTTGGCACCTATTGGTATCACATTAAGCCCTGCATTAGGAGCAATCCTAATGTCTGTGTCAACAGTCATCGTCGCCATTAATGCTATGTTATTACGTTTAGATCCAAAAAATAACGGTTAACAGATCGAATGATTGAAACTTCTTAAAGTATCAAGATACAATAGTTTTACAG
>NZ_KV832079.1:0-29748 GCF_001837335.1 Streptococcus sp. HMSC066F01 | reverse complement strand
TAAACCCACCGCTAAAGCTATGATGACTCCTACTGCTAAAAATGGAAGCCACCACTTGTCTTTTTTCATAATATCTCCTTTCTATTAAGATGTGAAAGCGAGTTAGGTACTTTCAAATTTTGGACATAAGCCCACTCTAACCCAAATATCATTTTATCATTTTGAAATCTTTATTTCAATAAAATTTATCGTAATTTTTCCTATTAATTGCTAAGGAAATTAAGAAAAAATAAAATTTATAATAAGTTAACTTAAATGTGGAGGTTTCAGCACTAATATTTCTAGAATTTTACCAACATCAGATTAGAATCATCATTATTCTGTATATAATAAATTAGCCATACAACTTTTTATACAGGGCAACTTAAAAGCAGTTCGCATCTGAACTGCTCTTTTTTGCTATTCTGTCTCTTGGTTCTTTTCTTCAACCTTAACTGGAGCGGGTTCATAAGCTCGAATAATCTGAGCGACAACCGGATGGCGAACCACATCCTTAGCTGAAAAATGAACAAAGTCGATTTGGTGAATGTTCTTGAGCTTTTCTTGAGCATCAATCAAACCGGACTTAACATTACGTGGCAGGTCAATCTGACTGATATCCCCATTGACAATCATCTTCGAATTAAAGCCTAAACGAGTCAAGAACATCTTCATCTGCATGATAGTCGTATTTTGCGCCTCATCGAGAATGACAAAGGCATCATCCAAGGTCCGTCCACGCATGTAGGCGAGGGGCGCGATTTCGATAATTTCACGCTCCATGAGACGGGTCGTTTGGTCTTTCCCGAGAATCTGATACAAGGCATCATAAACTGGTCGAAGATAAGGATCGACCTTCTCCTTAAGATCACCCGGAAGAAATCCTAGACTCTCGCCTGCTTCCACTGCCGGACGAGTAAGGATAATCCGCTTGACTTGCCCACGTTTAAGGGCAGTTACTGCCAAAGTCACTGCAAGAAAGGTCTTCCCTGTCCCTGCAGGTCCGATTCCAAAGGTCACATCATGCTGTTTGACACTGTCCACATAAAGCTTTTGACCCAAGGTTTTGACACGGATAGGCTTCCCAGTATTATCCTTGATAATTTCTTCTTCGTAAAGGGCGACAAACTTGTCAATTTCATCGTTTTTGACCATGCTAATCGCAGTCACCACATCTGGCGTGCCAACGGTCATTCCACGATTTACCAAGACCATCAAAGCCTGAATAACCTGACGGGCTTCCTCACAGGCAGCTTCTTCTCCCAAAACCTGCACAATCTCCGTACGGGCATGAATCACCACATCGAGCTCTTCTTCCATCAAACGAAGATGGCGCTCATTGGAACCAAAAAGATGGAACAAGTCATCTGGGTGACTTAGTTGAATGTCTATTGAATGTTCCTTCAAATAAAGAACCTCTCTAATCCGTTTATTTCTTTATATTATAGCAAAGAGAACAATAAAATACTAGCCTCATCTCATTGTCTCTAGTGTTCTAAGTATTCTTGCCAGATAGCGTCAAAGTCACCTAGGTTAAAAGAGAAACTGGCATGCTCCTCCAGAAAGCGACTCACCTCATCAAAATCATCTGTATGTTTTGGAAAAGCTGACTCTTCAAAAGCGAGGTCTGCCAAGATGGCTTTAGGGCTATTACTTTTAGGATTGCGCTCGGTCATGAGCCAAGTGTAAAATGATTTTCTCAATTCTTTCTCCTATCAAGAGTTTTTTAATGACACTTTTCTGATTCTTGAAAATTACTGGACTTAGCCTCTGAAACGTAGTGGTTTATAAAATCTGTTTTAGCATCTGTATAGGCGTCTCGATTGTGTTCAAATTTTTTCCACAAACTTAGTTTTAATTCCTGATACGCTTGGGCAATATCTGGATGCTGGCAGAGATAATCTCTAAAATAAATCTCGTCATGATCTCCCGTCATTCGCAAATGTAAATGAAAAACTTTCTCAGCAAATCCCTGCTCTGTATATCCTTTATTTAGCGAAATCCTGTTAGGACTCTCCGACATCACTAGCCACCCATTCTTCACCAATAAATCCCTAACTCTTGCTAAATCCTCTATTTTACCTACTTCTAACAGAATATCAACGATATTTTTGGCCCAAATATTAGGGATAGCAGTGCTACCGATATGTTCTATTCTTTTAATAACATTTGCACCCAATATTTTTTTCAGATTTGCTTTTTCCGATTCATACCAGTCTTTCCACTCTGGCTTGTGCTCTACTAAAAAAATCGGAAAAAGTTGCCAGAGTTCCTCTAAACTCATTTCTTCAAGTTTCTTTATCATGTCTATAAGGCCTAAATCAACTCTGTCCCAAACTGATCTTGCTTGATTTTGCCAGCCTTCATCAAGCCACCGAGTGCTTTCTTGAACTGACCTTTAGAAATACCAAAGGTTGCTTTGATATCATCAGGAGATGACTTATCATTTAAAGTCATGAAACCGCCATTGCTTTCCAAGTAAGTCAGAATCATTTGTGCATCATTTTCCAACATCTCAAAAGAACGCGGTTTGAGAGAAAGATTAAGAGTGCGGTCAACCTCTCGGAAACCAATGACACGCGCATCTAACACTTGCCCTAAACGTGGCTCTGCATAGCGCTCACTTGGGTGAATGAAACCAAGCATGTTATTCTCTGGCAGATAGACAAAGGTCCCTGACAGCTTGAGGCGGTAAACAATGGCTGGCCAGTTTTGGTTCTGCATATTGTTGTAGGCAGGACGAGCCAGACGTTGGAAGTCTTCTTGATAAGCCAAGAGTCCCCAGATTCGGTCTTTCTTGTCCACTTCAAGGCGGATGTAGAGTTTGTCACCCTTCTTAGGCCAGAGTTCCTTGAACTCAGGGAGGATATCGAGTGACACAACGATTTCCTTGTCAGGTAGACCTGTATCCACAAAGACACCCAAGTCTTTACGAACTTCTGTTACGGTTCCCCAACCAAATTGGTCCTGAGTGGCAGTCACTTCTAGAGTGGTCAAGCGGAGTTTTTGCTTCATATCTGTATAGGCAAAACCTTTGACCGTATCCCCTACCGTGTGTTGACCTTCTTCCTTGGCAAGTGCATAGGTTTGACCATCCTTTTGCACAAAGTAAAAACGGTCATTTTCATCGATGATAAGTCCAACGATAAAACTTGCAAGATTTGTATTCATAGTTCCTTCTTTCGAATAAAACTCAGCCAGCAATGCCAACTGAGTTTTTCTGTTTATTTTTAGACTTCCAAAAGTTCTTTTTCTTTATTGGCAGTCATGTCATCGATGTGATTCACAGCATCGTCTGTTACTTTTTGAATATCTTTTTCAAGAGTCTTCAATTCGTCTTCAGTGATTTCTTTTGCTTTTTCTTGTTTCTTAGCTTCATCCATAGCATCGCGACGGATATTGCGGACAGCCACTTTAGCATTCTCACCGACCTTCTTCACTTCTTTAGCAAGGTCACGACGAGTTTCCTCTGTAAGAGCTGGGATAACCAAGCGGATCACAGAACCGTCATTAGCTGGTGTAATACCAAGGTCAGAAGCGTTCAAGGCACGTTCGATGTCTTTCAATGAAGACTTGTCAAATGGTGTTACCAACAAAACACGCGCTTCTGGAATAGTAATAGAAGCGATTTGGTTAAGAGGAGTTTCGACTCCATAGTATTCTACGTGGATACGGTCTAGCAAGCTTGCGTTGGCACGACCGGCACGGATACCACCAAATTCACGAGCAAGTGATTGGTGAGACTGGGTCATTCTCTCTTTAGCTTTTTCTATAATTGCATTAGCCATAATTTTCTTATTCCTTTTCTTCGATATTATTTGAAACTGTTGTTCCGATATTTTCACCAAATACGACACGTTTGATGTTGCCTGGTTGGTTCATGTTAAAGACAACCAAGTCAATGTCGTTGTCCATAGAGAGGGTTGAAGCTGTTGAGTCCATGATACGAAGACCTTTGTTGATAACGTCACGGTGGGTCAATTCTTCAAACTTAACAGCTGTCTTGTCTTTCTTAGGATCGGCATTGTAAACACCATCTACGCCATTTTTAGCCATAAGAATGGCATCCGCTTCGATTTCAGCTGCACGAAGGGCTGCTGTTGTATCTGTTGAGAAGTAAGGTGAACCAATACCAGCACCAAAGATAACGATACGGCCTTTTTCAAGGTGGCGAAGGGCACGTCCACGTACGTAAGGTTCTGCCACTTGTTGCATAGCAATGGCTGTTTGTACACGCGTATCGACACCAACTTGTTGCAATGAATCTGCCATCACAAGAGCATTCATCACGGTCCCAAGCATTCCAGTGTAATCAGCCTGAACGCGGTCCATGCCAGCTTCTGCAGCAGGTTCTCCGCGCCAGAGATTTCCTCCACCAATAACAAGGGCAATTTTGATACCTAAGCTATGAACTTCTTGAATCTCTTTTGCGATTGTTTGAACTGTTTGGATATCAATCCCTACGCCACGTTCACCGGCAAGGGCTTCACCTGATAACTTGATTAAAATACGTTTATACTTGGGATTCGCCATTTTTACTCTCCTTTTTTTATCCTACCTATTTTATCACAATTTCTAAGATTTTTATAGTATCATGAGCAATTCTTTGAAAAAAATTAAACCGTTAAAAATTCCTCTAAGTCGGTAAGAGCACGCTCTGCAATTTTTTCATAACGAGCTTTTTTATCACGGATACGCTCGCCTTCCAATTCCTTGATAATCCCAAAATTGACATTCATTGGTTGGAAATGTTTGCTGTCCGCATGAGTGATGTAATGAGCTAGACTTCCAATCGCTGTGGTCTCTGGGAAGATAGCTTCACTTTCACCCTTAAAGAGACGAGCTGCGTTAATACCTGCAACCAAGCCTGAAGCTGCTGACTCAACATAGCCTTCTACACCCGTCATTTGACCAGCAAAGAAAAGGTTTGGCTGTTTCTTAGAACGATAGGTCTGCTCCAGAAGATTTGGTGAATCCATGTAAGAATTGCGGTGCATGACCCCATAGCGAACAAACTCCGCATTTTCAAGACCTGGAATCATTTGGAAGACACGCTTTTGTTCTCCCCATTTGAGGTGGGTCTGGAAACCGACGATATTGTAGAGGCTACCAGCCGCATTATCCTGACGAAGCTGGACAACTGCATACGGTGTTTTGAACTCCCCATCGCGAGGTCCTGTGTAGTCCTCTGGGTACTCCAAACCAACTGGTTTCATAGGACCATAAAGCATGGTTTTAATGCCACGCTTAGCCATGACTTCGATAGGCATACAACCTTCAAAGTACTTTTCTTTTTCGAAGGAATTCAGCGGTGCTTCTTCCGCATTGACCAAGGCTTCATGGAAATCCATAAACTCTTGTTTGGTCATTGGAGCGTTGAGGTAGGCTGCTTCTCCCTTATCATAACGAGACTTGAGATAGACCTTGCTCATATCAATGGTGTTAACGTCGATAATCGGCGCCGCCGCATCGTAGAAATAGAATCCATCCCCATCATTAAGGGCATGAATCTTTTCAGCTAAGGCATCACTAGTCAAAGGACCAGTAGCGACCACAGTAATAACGTCAGTTGGCAATTCTGTAATTTCATCACGAACCACTTCAATCAAGGGATGATTGGCCACTTTTTCAGTCACCATTTGAGAGAAACCATCACGGTCCACCGCAAGGGCTCCGCCTGCAGGAACACGTGTAGCTTCTGCTGATTCCAAGATAACAGAACCCAAGCGACGCATTTCTTCCTTGAGGAGCCCGACAGCATTTGTCAGGGCATCCCCACGTAAGGAATTGGAACAAACTAACTCAGCAAAATTGTCTGTTTTGTGCTGAGGAGTTGACTTGACCCCACGCATTTCATAGAGTTTAACTGGAATACCACGTTCTGCGATTTGGTAGGCTGCTTCAGACCCTGCCAAACCTGCTCCGATAACATTGATATAAGATTGAGACACGACACTAATACCTCTTTGGGTGGAAACTAAGTCCAAATAAAAACAAGCTACTAGACTATTTGACACCCACAAATCTTTCTAAATTCATGCTTGGTCCATTATACCAAAAAACTAAGTAAAAAGACAGACAGGAGAATTCCTGAATGTCTTTCAAAAATTATTCTTTATTAAAATTGAATGTCTCCCAATTCAGTTTGCTTCCATATTTTATAGTAAAACGTACTTCTGTATTCTTAGGTAGTTTATCGCTTTGAAGTATTTGGGCAAGTAAGTATTCGAAATCAGAATCCGTCCAATTGTCAATATCTTCATTAGTTACTTGTAGGTTTTGTCTTCGTACCTGCTCTATATCAATACGTATTCGAATACTAAAGGTCGAACGATTGTCAGCAACTCTTTTTAAAAGTAGATCTCGATTACGAACAAGCGTCTCTTCATCAAGATTGTTGACTCTACTTGAGTCTAGGTCCTCAATTAAGGGAGTGAGTTCTTCTACATCCGTCTTCAAAATTGCCTCTCTTTTATCTCTCTCTTCAAGACGGGTTTTGGGGTTGCCACTATATTCTTTTTTTGGAACCAAAGAATAATTGGAGTCAAATGAGTCCAATTCAATTGAATTTTTAATATAAAGCTTCCTAATCACATCATCGCTTAAATATGTTGAAGTCAAGCTACCACTTTGAAGTAATATATTATAAGCTTCCTCAAGTCGGTCATAGTTGTCATCACCAGAAACATACTCCATTTCTAAACGGTAGACTGTTTTCTTGGAAAAACCAAAGAATTTTTTCTTTTCAACTTCTTTAAGCCTCGAATTGTATTTAAGGACTGGAGTGCTCTCAACATAATCTTTTTCAAAATCCACATAGACATCAACAAATTTCGTATTTCCTTCAACGTAAAACGGAGATCCATAATATCCAAAGGTATCAGCTGTCGAGTATCCTTCTGCTTCTAACCCTGCAGCTTCTACTACAGAACGAATGTTTGAAATAGCTGTTTTAGCTAAATCACGATCGACTCTATTGTTACATGCAGACAACATAAATAATGTGAGAATAGGGAACAGTAAACCAACTACCTTCTTAATCACTTTGCTTTTCATTTCCCCTCCAAATAAGCATTCGTAGCAAAATACTAATGATTGCTATATTCACTTCGGGAAGAAGGCAAACTTCCCTGTTTAATCACTTTCTTGATTTTTTTCCCAGTCGTGGTAGGCAGCATAGAGTTGACTTTTATTCCACATGTAGAGTTTCGCAACTTCCTTAATGGCTTGATTTTTCTTCATGCCTTCTTGGATGCGTGCTTGGATATCTGAAAACAAGTCCTCCTCGTCCTTTTCCTCCACATCCTGACTGGCACCCTCAATGATGAGAAGGCATTCGCCCTTGAGTGGCGTTTCAGCTATGCTTTCTAGTAGCTCTGAAATCTTTCCTCGTTGGTATTCTTCATAGATTTTAGTCAATTCTCTGACCAAGACTACCGAGCGATCACCGTAGACTTCTAGCATATTTTCTAACGTATCCGCTACACGGTGGGGGGATTCATAGAAAATCTGAGTTTCTGGGTAATCTTTTTTTAAGTCGAAAAATTGCTTTTGCTGGCGAGACTTTCTCGGTAAGAAACCGTAAAAGATATGTGGCTGTGGCGCTAGGCCACTGGCAATCAAGGCAGAAATTCCTGCAGAGGCACCTGGAACGGTAACAACTGCGATTTCTTCCTCAATAGCTGCCTTGACCAAATCATGACCAGGGTCCGAGATACTAGGCAGACCCGCGTCAGAAACCTGAGCGATACTTTGTCCCGCTTTCAAGAAACCAATCAAATCAGGAATCTTTTCCTTGGCATTGTGCTCGTGAAAACTGATCTGCTTGGTGGAAATGTCAAAATGTTTGAGCAAAAGTCCTGTATTGCGCGTGTCCTCAGCAGCAATCCAGTCCACCTCTTTCAAAGTCTGGATAGCACGAAAAGTCATATCGTCTAGATTGCCAATCGGCGTTGCTACTAGGTAAAGCTTGCCATAGGGAGATTGTCCCTTAAAACTTTTTTGAATCTGCATGCTTACTCCCTATATAACAACTCATCACAGAACATACATTCTTCGTCCTGCTCTCGGCGTTGGCCGTAAAAATCATTACATACGTGAAACCCGTCTTTATAGATTCGACGGACGCTTTCACGAACATGCTTAGCCTTAACGGGTGTATCTGCTTCCACCTCGCCTAAGCGTTCGCGCAACTTACTATTTTCCAAGCGAAGAGCTGTATTTTCCTCTACCAGGCTCTTGAGATTTTTCTTGATGGCTTCCACATCGGCCAAGGTCACCAGTAACTGTTGGGAAAAATCGTCTAGCGAGTCAAATAATTCTTTTTTATCCATAAACCAGCCCTTTCCTTTCTTTATCCTTCATTGAGTTTATATTTCTTTCAAGACCAGATATTCCATAGCATTTTGAAAGCTGACATTAGCTTGCCACATTTTTCTGGCTTCTACCAAATCTTGTAAAATCTGTCGCATCCTTGCTTGCAAGAGATCCTGCCCACAGAGAACTTCGAGGATTCGCAAAACCTGATCCTGTTTTTCCTTGTCATCTGCCAAACTAGCTAATTTAGAAACTTGGAGATAACTTTCTTTTTTCTTGGCTAATAACCAGGTCAGCAGGCGCTCACTTTCATCCACCAAGGTCCAAAAACTTGCCTGGTTTACCAGCTTTTCTGCTTCAGCACGCGATTGACTAAACTGGGCTAAAAGAGTCGCTTTTTTCTTAACTAGACCTGCTTGCTCTAATTGATGGATGAGTTTTTCTTCTTGCTTTTTAAAGTGGAAAATCTGTGTCCGACTACGGATAGTCGGCAAGATCTTTTCCTCATCGCTGGTCAAGAAGAAAATGTAAACCTCACTCTGGGGTTCTTCGATGACCTTGAGCAGAGAATTAGCCGCGTTAGGATGCATTTTCTCAGCTTGCTCGATAATAAAAACCTGTTGCTGACTTTCAATCCCTGCTTGGGAAAACTGACCCACCAATTCCCGAATCCGTTCTGTCTTGATGACCTGATTGACTGGCTTGATTAAAGTAACATCGGGAAATTCTTCCTGTTCAATCAGCTTACAGTTTCGGCATTTCTCACACGGCAAAACGCCTACTTTATCCCTACAAAAGAGGCTCTTAGCCAAAAACTGCGCCATTTCCAAGCTTCCAAAGAAACCTGAAAAGAGATAGGCGTGATTGAGCTGATCTTGTTCTAGGATACGGACAAAGCGGTCAAACTGGTCTGGCTGCCAAGCCTTTAGTTGATCTTGTTTCATTTAGCCAAGCCCATTCTGTCAAACAAGACAGCCTTGGTCGTTTCCACAACTTGCTCCAAAGGAAGACTGGCATCAATCTTGACAATGCGATTTCCTTCTTTTTCCAGAAGAGAAAGGTAGCCTTGACGGACTTTCTTGTGCAAGTCCAAACCTTCCAAGTCCAAACGATTGACCTCCCGATCACTATTGGCAGCAATGCGAGCAAGCCCCTCTTCCACCTCAATGTCAAAATAAAGTGTCAAATCAGGTTTGAGGCCATCTGTCGCAAAGTGATTGAGCCAATCAATGGCATCAATATCCAAGCCACGGCCAAATCCCTGATAAGCAACGGAACTATCGATGAAACGGTCCATAATGACCAACTTACCAGCTTCAAGAGCAGGCAGAACTTTTTCCACCAAGTGCTGTCTGCGACTTGCGATATAGAGAAGGAGCTCTGTTTTAGGATCCATTTGAGTATGACTTGGGTCCAAAATCACTTGACGAATCTTCTCCCCAATCAAAACTCCACCTGGCTCACGGGTCGTCAGCACCTCTACTCCTTTTTCCTCTAAAATGGGGAGTAGAGCCTCTAAAACACTGGTCTTTCCTGCTCCCTCTGGTCCCTCAAGAGAGACTAAAAATCCTTTTGACATGTCTAACTCATTTCTTTTTTTCTACCTTCTATTCTATCAAAAAAATAGGTTTTTGTGACAATCTTTTTGCGTCTTCTCTATTCAATCGACCATAAAAAGAGGTTGGGAGTCATCCAACCTCTTATTTACCTAGTTCTTGTGTTCGTTTATAGGCTTGATGAACTGCGGCCATGACTGTACCTCTAAAGGCATGTTCTTCCAGACTTGCTACACCAGCGATAGTCGAACCTCCTGGGCTGCAAACTTGGTCTTTCAATACTCCAGGATGTTGTTGGCTTTCGAGGACCATTTGTCCAGCTCCGACTACTGTTTGGGCTGCCATTTTCAAAGCCCTTTCTCTTGGCAATCCTGACTGAACACCTGCATCTGCCAAAGCCTCGATAAAGAGGTAGACAAAGGCTGGCCCACAACCTGCAAGACCTGTCGCCGCATCAATTAAGTCATCCCCAAGCTCAACCAATAGACCCGCATTGGATAAAAGCTGACAAAAGAGTTCACCGTCCTCAGCAAGACAGTTTGCTGACATGGCATAACTAATCACCCCTTGACCGATAGCCACTGGAGTATTGGGCATGATGCGAATGATACGATGTTGACTTGGGATAAGACTAGCTAGTTTTTCCAAGGTCAATCCAGCCGCCATGGAAATCAAAAGAAGACTCTCTCGTTTTTCAAGGATAGACTGGTATTGAGCAAGGATTTCAGAAAACTGAGCAGGCTTAACTCCTAGAAAGATCACATCTGCTTCTGCAAAAATTTCTTCATTACTGGAAGCCTGGCCACCGAAATTGGCGATGAAAGCATCTACTTTTGCTTGACTGCGATTGGCAAGGAGAATCTGTTCACCCGTCTTGGCCTGCAAGACAGCCTTGGCCAAACTAGCTCCCATATTTCCCAAACCGATAAATCCAATTTTCATCTCTTACTCCCTTATCTGTCCGTCACCAGTAACCACATACTTGTAGCTAGTTAATTCCTTCAAGCCCATTGGACCACGCGCGTGCAGTTTCTGAGTCGAAATCCCCATTTCACATCCAAGACCAAATTGACCTCCATCAGTGAAACGCGTTGAAGCATTGACATAAACCGCTGCAGAGTCAACTTGATTTGTAAAGTAAGCCGCAGCTTCAGCATTTTCTGTCACAATGGCGTCCGAATGATGGGTACTGTGGGCTTCAATATGCGCAACCGCTTCTTCTAAACTACCCACAATCTTAACCGCTAGGACATAGTCTAAAAACTCAGTGTCAAAGTCTTGGGCCTCAGCTGCTCGACCTGAAAGAAACTGACTTGCTTTCTCATCCAAGCGGAATTGAATCGGTTCCAGCCCATCTTCTTTCCGACTTGTAACCAGCACTTTCTCCAAGCGAGGAAGGAAGCTTGCTGCCTTGTCTTCATGAACCAGCAAAACCTCCATAGCATTGCAGACAGAAGGACGACTGGTTTTAGCATTATTGATAATAGAGAGAGCCTTGTCTTCATCAGCATCCTTATCCACATAGACATGGACAATACCAGTTCCTGTCTCGATAACAGGTACGACAGCATTTTCAACCACAGCATTGATCAAACCAGCACCTCCACGAGGTATGAGAAGGTCTAGATAGCCCTTGGCCTTCATCATAGCATAGCTACTTTCACGGCTGGTGTCTTCCACTAGTTGAATCACATTTGGATGAATGGTAGTCGTCTCCAAGCCCTTCTTCAAAGCTGTGACAATAGCATGAGCAGTTTGGTAGGCATCCTTACCACTACGAAGAACGACCGCATTGCCACTTTTGAGAGCCAAAGCAGCCGCATCAGATGTCACATTTGGACGACTTTCGTAGATAATCCCAATAACTCCCATGGCCACACGCTTCTTGGTAATAACCAAACCATTTTCAAGATGATTGGTTTCTAAAACTTCACCGATTGGATCTGGTAAAGCAACCACTTCACGAATCCCTCTTGCCATCGCTTCTATACGTCCTTCATCCAAATAAAGACGGTCTAGCATGACATCTGAGATTTTCCCCTTGGCCGCTGCCATATCGAGGGCATTGGCCTCTAAAATCTCCTCAGTAGCTACCAATAAATAATCAGCCATGGCTAGCAAGGCTTGGTTTTTCACTGCTTCACTGGCAGTATTGATTGATTTCTTAACAGCTTGTACCTGTTCAAATTGTTCTTGTGTACTTACCATCGTTCACCTCTAAAATTCTGTAAAGAGCAGCTGGATTTCAGGAGTGATGGAAATCCAGTCATCACGGTGAATCAAGACTCCCTTAGCTTTTTGAGAACGGAGCATATCTTCCAGGGCTGAGACACCAAATTGGACACGTCCTTTTCCCAGAGATTGACCTGTTTCTTTATCTGCTACTGTTACAATATCGTGGTAAGAGAAGTTTCCTTCCACTTCTACCACACCCGATAAAAGGAGACTTTTCCCGTTTTTTGAAAGTGCTTCTGCAGCTCCACCATCTACCCAAATCGTTCCTTGACTTTGAGCATAGAAGGCTAGCCATTGTTTCTGGGTACGAAGGCCTTTCTCTTGCGCAACAAAGAAAGAACCATCCTTTGTCTCCTCCGCTGCCTCAATCAGGGCATCTGATTTCAAGGACGAGCAGATATAGACTGGCACCCCTGACTCCGTTGCAATCATAGCCGCCTTGATTTTTGTCAGCATACCCCCAGTACCGTTTGACGAACCTGCCCCACCAGCCATATCAATAATCTCACGATTGATAGTCTCGATTTTCTCCAAACGTTTAGCTGTTGGATTTGAGTTGGGATTTCCAGTATAGAGACCGTCCACATCGGTCAAGAGAACTAAAAGGTCTGCTTGAACCATCGCCGCTACCTGGGCACTCAGAGTGTCATTGTCCCCGACCTTGAGCTCATCAATAACGACACTGTCATTCTCGTTGATGATGGGGATTGCACCACGATGAAGCAATACAGACAAGGCCTGGTGGGCATTCTTATAGCGACGTTTATCTACAAAATCATCCTGTGTCAGCAAGATTTGTGCAGAAACGATCTGGCTCATGAGGAGGTTGGTTGTATATTCCTCCAACAAAAGTCCCTGACCTACTGCAGCCGAGGCCTGCTTATCTGCAATCTTGGTCGGACGTTTTTTAAAACCCAAAGCTCCAAATCCAGCGGCTACTGCCCCAGATGACACTAAAATCAACTCATGTCCAGCCTCATGCAGCATAGCCAATTGCTGGGTAATTGCCTTTACTTTACTTCTTGATAAACTCCCGTCTTCATTTGTCAAGGAGGAGGTCCCCACCTTAAAGACGATTCGTTTGTACTTCATATTCTCACTCCGATTCTTCATATTTATCCATTATAACATGAATACTTTAAAATAGAAAAGACTTAAAATAAAAAGGTTGAGACAGTCATCTCAACTCTTTTATCTATTCTCAGCTTTACGCAATCTTTCCAGCGTTTCCTTAAAAATCTCTGGAATAAATGCTGTAAATTCCAAGGTTTCACCTGTTCTCGGATGAGTAAAACCTAGAGTCTTGGCATGGAGAAACTGTCCATGTCCTTTCAGGGTTTTACGAGGACCATAGACTTCATCACCAGCGACTGGATGGCCAATATAAGCCATATGAACACGGATTTGGTGAGTACGCCCTGTTTCCAGTTGCAACTCTAGCAAACTATAATCTCCAAAGCGTTCCAAGACTTGAAAACGAGTCACTGCTGGCTTCCCTTTAGCAGTCACTGCCTGTTTCTTACGATCTTTTTCACTACGGCCAATCGGTGCTTCAATGACACCACGATCATTGGGAAGATTGCCATGAACAATCGCCCAGTATTTGCGGAGAGACTTCTTATCCTTGAGTTCTTGAGCGAGTGCCAAGTGTGCCTCATCATTCTTCGCAATCATGAGGAGACCAGACGTGTCCTTGTCAATGCGGTGAACGATACCCGGTCGCAGAACCCCATTGATACCTGACAAGTCCTTGATATGGTACATGAGGGCATTGACCAAGGTTCCACTAGTATGACCAGCGCTGGGATGAACAACCATCCCCTGAGGTTTGTTAACAACGGCCACATCCTCATCTTGGTAGATGATATCTAGCGGAATATCTTCAGCCACATATTCTAAAACCTCCGGTTCTGGCACATGGTAGCTGACGATATCCCCCTCTTGGACAGTGTATTTTGCTTTCTTTACTTGCCCATTCACCAAGACTTGTCCAGCCTTTATTTGTTCATTCGCGAGACTGCGTGACAATTCTGTCAGATCCGACAGAGTCTTGTCTAGACGTTGCCCACCAGTTTCAATTTTTATTTCCATTTACTTCCTCTTTAAGCATTGCAATCAATAGAATAATCACACCAACTGTCAAATAGCTGTCAGCAACATTGAAAATCGCAAAGTTGATAAAGTCTAGGTGAAACATATCCACCACAAAACCTTGACTCATTCTGTCGATAAAGTTGCCCAGACCTCCCGCTATTATCAGGGTCAGTCCAAAAACTAACCAGAGAGAATCGTCCATGTGTTTATGTAAATACCAAATGGCACCGACCATAACGACCAGTGTAATGACAGCAAAAAACCACTGCTGATCTTGCAGCATAGAGAAGGCTGCCCCTCTATTTTGCAGGTAGGTCAAGCTAACGAGATTGGGGATCCACGAACGAACTTCACCTAGTGGAATCTGCTGGACAACATAATTTTTGACCAACTGATCCAGCCCAATCAAAAGCAGTACAATGACTGCCACTATTCCTCTTTTTTTCATGATTTCCTCTTTTGATCAAAATATTCTTGCATAACCTCAACGAAAAGAGTCCCAGCTTGACTAAGCTCCACTTCTTCCCGTTTGACATAGACCATGCGGTTATCTAGATTATCCTTGAGACGAATGACTGTGATCCCATTAACACTGTCACCATCTAAAAATCCAGATCCAGTCGCATAAGCATCCGTCCGCTCCAAAATACCATTCAAAGTAGCACGGTCGGTCACATTGAACATCTGGGAGCTCGCGCTGGTGTCGACAAAGTTCTCTGAATAGTATAGATACTCATCCTTTTCCTGAGTAAAACGAACCGTTGGTAAATCAGCTAAATCCTCCATGACCAATTCCTCTTTCTGTGCTAAAAGATGCCCTTCACGAAGATAAATGTGAGTCTGGAAAGGAATTAGTTCAATAACTTCTAAACCAAGCTTTTCAACCCGTTGTATGATGCCCTTTTTATTTTGGTTGTTGAGGTATATAATCCCAATCTCACTGTGTCCTTGCGCCACTTCGTCTAATATTTGAACTGTGGTAGACTCAAAAATACGAAAGTTCTTATAATCAGGATAACGCTCTGAAAAGGCCGTAATCGTTGGTGGCAAGAAGTCATAGTGCTGGCTGGCAATGGAAAATTCATCCTTTTCTTCCTCAGGATTGGCATACTGATTTTGAAAAACATCGAAGCCTTTGACTAACTCTTGTGCTTTCTCGTAAAATTCCATACCACGACGGGTCAAGAAAGTCCCCGAACTCGTCCGACGGAAAATCTTAAACCCCAGCTCTTTTTCCAAATCGCGCACAGAAATAGACAGACTGGGCTGACTGACATACATCTTTTCTGCAGCTTCACGGAAAGTACCACTATTGGCAATGGCCACAACATAGCGTAATTGTTGAATGTTCATCTTTTACCCCCAACTTCTCTATCTGTTCATTATACCATATTTCAGAATTTTTCCAAAAAGGAAAAGATATCCATCACAAACCCAGGGCTAACTACTCTCTATTAAATTAAATATAGATATCAAAACAAAAAAATAGGCTCTCCGAAAACTCGGAAAGCCTTATTCTATGCTACTTCTAGCTTCCTCGCCTTAAAATATCAAGGCTCGGGATAAAAAGGTTCACTGGACCTTTTTATTTTGCGATTGGGTAAACAGAAACTTGTTTCTTATCGCGTCCTTTACGTTCAAAGCGTACTACGCCTTCAACTTTAGCGAACAAAGTATCGTCTCCACCACGTCCAACGTTTACACCTGGGTAGATGTGTGTACCACGTTGACGGTAAAGGATTGATCCACCTGTTACAGTTTGTCCGTCAGCTGCTTTAGCTCCAAGACGTTTCGCTTGTGAATCACGTCCATTTGATGTAGAACCTCCACCTTTTTTGTGGGCGAAAAGTTGCAAGTTGTTAAGAGTCATTTTTAACATAATGTTTTCCTCCGTGTTAGTTTTCTGTGATAACTCTGGTTTGGACGAACTCAGAAGAGTTCTCCGATAAGTTTGCCATACCTAAGAAAAATGATTCAAAGAATAACTGGGTCATTTCTCTCTGGTGTGAAGGAAGATCCGCTGGTATATCAACCTTTAGATAGCCACCTTCATCTTCGTTTAATTCTAAGATTGGTTCATAGCCTGCAAATTTCTCAATGGAATTGATAAAGTTAATGGCAAGCGTAGAAACCGATGCACACACGACATCTAAGCCGTATTCGCCACTTTCGGCGTGTCCAGTAATTTCCGCACTCCTCAGCTCGCCATCTTCGGCTCTCTCAAAGACTGCTTGTATCATGTGTTCTCCTTAAAATTAAGCGTTGATCGCGTTGATGACAACTTTTGTATATGGTTGACGGTGACCTTGTTTACGATGGCTACCTTTTTTAGGTTTGTACTTGTATGTAACAACTTTCTTTTGTTTTCCTTGTTTTTCAACAGTTCCAACTACAGTAGCTCCAGCAACAAGTGGAGTTCCGACAACAGTGTTTTCACCACCAACAAGAACAACTTCGTTAAAAGTAACTTCTTGACCAGCTTCAACGTTCAATTTTTCAACGTAAACTGCTTGACCAACTTCAACTTTAACTTGTTTTCCGCCAGTTTTGATAATTGCGTATGTGCTCATTATGCACCTCCTATGATTTTTAGGGTTTCCCCGTATTTTTGTGAAGACTCGCCTAGCATCGTGGGACGAACCACTTTATACTCACTATGTGAGCAACGATGTTCGTGCGGTTGCACAGGACTGTGCATAGTCAACTCTTCAAGTATAGCATATCTTCTTTTTTCTTACAAGCGAAATCAATCAAATTTAAGCTTTTTCTTTCCCTTTTTTTTCTCCAAGAAGCAAAAAGCATACTGGAGTAAAAGATACTCATCATAAGAGGAACACCTAGAATTGTCTTCTCCTGATAGTAAATCGTCAAATAAGCTGAAAAAACAACTCCGAAGACAAAACTGCTAAGCAGGCTAACAAAAATCAAGCCCTCTCGTAGGAAAGGCGTATGCTTAGTCCGGAAATAATCTCCAAAAGCCAACATGGTACGTTTAATATTCCCTGTCATAAAAGCATTATTATAGGCAATACCTGACACTTCTCCAAAAGCAGTTGTCACCAGACCCATACAAAAGGCCAAGGGCGGTACGAGATAGATATTATCAACCGATTGCGGCACAAAGCCTATAATTAGGGACAGGACTGCAAGTGGAATCAAGGACAAAATCGGCTTTTTAACAATTCGTAGTTTTTCCTTATACAATGTCAGAAAAAAGACACCCATCATAAAGGAAAACAAGGTCATTACTTTGGCACTGGCGTCCGAGACATTCTGTTGAATGAGTCCTACAGAAAGAAAAACGACATTCCCAGTCTGTCCAGCGACAAGGGTGTTCCCTCGCACGATAAAAGTATAAGCATCGACATATCCTGCACAAAAAGTCAAAAAAAGCGCTAGCCGCTTAGACTGACGTGATATTTTTCTTATTGGTAATAATCTCATTTTCTCTCCCAATTCAGTTTCATTTACTCATTTCAATATTGTACCACTTTCTCCTAAAAATGCGTAGCCCATTTGAAAATTTTTACCATCTGTTGGATAGTCCTTCTTTTCTATGTTATAATGAAGGAAGGATTTGAAGTCGGAAAAGGAGTATTTATGCTTAAATTAGGTGTCATCGGAACAGGGGCTATCAGTCATCATTTCATAGAAGCAGCCCATGCTAACGGAGAATACCAGCTGGTCGCTGTCTATTCTAGAAAGATAGAAACAGCAGCAACCTTTGCTTCTCGCTATCAAGATATCCAACTCTTTGATCAAGTAGAAGACTTCTTCAAGAGCTCCTTTGATGTAGTCTATATCGCTAGTCCAAACTCCTTGCATTTTGTTCAAGCCAAAGCAGCCTTGTCTTTTGGGAAACACGTCATTCTTGAAAAGCCAGCTGTCACTCAGCCACATGAATGGCTAGATTTGAGACAAACAGCTGAGAAAAATCACTGTTTTATCTTTGAAGCAGCTCGTAATTACCACGAAGAAGCTTTTACCACTATCAAAAACTTTTTAGCAGACAAGCAAGTGCTGGGAGCAGATTTCAACTATGCCAAGTATTCTTCCAAGATGCCTGACTTGTTGGCTGGACAGACTCCCAATGTCTTTTCAGACCGTTTTGCTGGTGGAGCTCTTATGGACTTGGGGATTTATCCCCTCTACGCTGCTATTCGTCTCTTTGGAAAGGCTCAGGACGCGACCTATCAGGCTCAACAGCTTGACAATAGCATTGACCTAAATGGCGATGGTATCCTCTTCTACCCTGACTTTCAAGTTCATATCAAGGCAGGAAAAAACATTACTTCCAATCTTCCTTGTGAGATTTACACAGCAGATGGAACCTTGACCCTTAACACGATTGAACATGTCCGCTCAGCTATTTTTAGCGACCACCAAGGAAATCCAATCCAGCTCCCTATCCAACAAGCTCCCCATACGATGACTGAGGAAGTTGCTGCATTTGCACAGATGATCCAGCAACCAGACCAGACTTTCTACCAGAACTGGCTGGATGATGCAAGCTCTGTTCATGATTTACTCTATACCATGCGCCAGACTGCTGGCATTAGATTTGAGGCAGAAAAATGAAAACCAAACTACCGACTGAATGGCAGGAATTGAGTGACCAACTCGGTTTCCAAGAATTTACCCCCATTCAAACTCAACTATTTGAGCCTATACTAGCTGGAGAAAACTTACTGGGAGTAAGCCCGACAGGAACTGGTAAGACCCTAGCTTACCTCCTGCCAAGTCTTCTCAGACTACAAAAGAAAAAAGCCCAGCAACTCTTGATCCTAGCACCAAATACAGAACTAGCTGGACAGATTTTTGATGTATGTAAAACGTGGTCAGAGGCTATCGGCTTAACTGCTCAGCTCTTCTTATCAGGTTCGAGTCAGAAACGCCAGATTGAACGTCTTAAAAAAGGACCAGAAATTCTGATTGGAACACCTGGCCGTATCTTTGAGTTGATTAAATTGAAAAAAATCAAGATGATGAATGTAGAAACCATCATTCTGGATGAATTTGACCAATTGTTCGATGATTCTCAAATTCACTTTGTCGAGAAAATCACCCACTACGCACCTCGTGACCACCAACTCATCTACATGAGTGCAACGACCAAGTTTGACCAAGAAAAGATTGCTCCAAACACGCGCACCATTGATCTTTCTGACCAAAAGTTGGACAACATCCAACATTTCTACATGCAGGTGGACCAACGTCACCGAGTGGATATGCTACGAAAACTGGCTCATGTAGAGGATTTTCGTGGTCTGGTCTTCTTTAATAGTTTATCAGACCTTGGAAGTGCAGAAGAAAAGCTACAGTATCGTGATATCTTGGCTGTTTCCCTCGCGAGTGATGTCAATGTTAAGTTTAGAAAAGTTATCTTGGAAAAATTTAAGAACAAGCAACTAACTCTTCTTCTTGCAACAGACCTTCTGGCTCGCGGAATTGATATCGATAGCCTAGAATGTGTCGTAAACTTTGATATTCCTAGAGACATCGAGACTTACACTCATCGAGCTGGCCGTACAGGTCGCATGGGCAAAGAGGGCTATGTGATCACTCTCGTAACCCATCCTGAAGAACTTAAAAAACTCAAGAAATTTGCAAGTGTACGTGAAATTATCTTAAAAAACCAAGAACTCTATATCAAATAAGGTTGGCATTTGCCAACCTTTTTCTTATCCCCAAGTAATTTCTAATTGATAGCTGGCAAAAAGATGTCCCTCTTGGTTTTGCAGTTGGTAGGCGAGCTCAATCTTTTGCCCATCCAGTTTGTAGTGATTCGTTTGAATGATAAACTCCTGCATTCCCATTGGAGTAGGAATATAGGCCAAACTATCACTATCTTTTAGAAAACGCATGATGGTTTTGGGACTCGAGAAACGGGTCATCACCAGTTCTTGACCATGAAACTTGAGAACCACTTTTTCCTTTTCCTCATTGTAGAAAAGCAGATAGCTAAAATCTCCCTTTTCACGCACTTCCACGTCATAGAGCTGGTCAATCACTTCCAACTGTTCATCAAACTGAATCGTATTGCGCATTCGAATCTTCACATCATGTCCTCTTTCTTGTCTCTTGTCCTACTATTTTACCAAAAAGAGCAGGATTTTGCTATAATGGTCATATGAACGAAAAAGTATTCCGTGACCCAGTTCACAACTATATCCACGTAAACAATCAGGTCATCTATGACTTGATCAATACAAAAGAATTTCAACGTCTGCGCCGTATCAAACAACTAGGGACTTCCAGCTATACCTTCCATGGTGGCGAGCACAGTCGCTTTTCCCACTGTTTGGGGGTCTATGAGATCGCTCGTCGTATCACGGAGATTTTTGAAGAAAAATATCCTGAAGAATGGGATCCTGCTGAATCTCTCTTGACCATGACCGCTGCACTCCTTCATGACCTTGGACATGGTGCCTACTCCCATACTTTTGAACATCTCTTTGATACAGATCACGAAGCCATTACCCAGGAAATCATCCAAAGTCCTGAGACAGAGATTCACCAAGTTCTGCTACAAGTAGCACCCGATTTCCCGGAGAAGGTAGCCAGTGTCATCGATCATACCTACCCTAACAAGCAGGTCGTGCAACTCATTTCCAGTCAGATCGATGCAGACCGCATGGACTATCTCTTGCGCGACTCCTATTTTACAGGAGCATCTTATGGGGAATTTGACCTGACACGTATCCTTCGAGTCATTCGTCCTGTCGAAAATGGCATCGCCTTTCAGCGCAACGGTATGCATGCCATCGAAGATTATGTCCTCAGTCGTTACCAGATGTATATGCAGGTTTATTTCCACCCAGCAACACGGGCCATGGAAGTTCTCCTACAGAATCTTCTCAAACGCGCCAAGGAACTCTATCCGGAGGACAAAGACTTCTTTGCACGCACTTCTCCTCATTTGCTACCTTTTTTTGAAAAGAAAGTTACTCTATCTGATTATCTGGCACTTGATGACGGCGTGATGAATACCTACTTCCAACTCTGGATGACCAGTCCTGACAAGATACTAGCCGACTTGTCGCAACGTTTTGTCAACCGCAAGGTCTTTAAATCCATTACTTTTTCAGAAAAAGACCAAGACCAACTCGCAACCATGAGACAACTGGTTGAAGAAATCGGTTTTGATCCAGACTACTATACTGCTATTCATAAGAACTTTGACCTCCCTTATGATATCTATCGTCCCGAATCTGAAAATCCACGGACACAGATTGAAATTCTACAAAAAAATGGTGAACTGGCAGAACTCTCTAGCCTGTCTCCTATCGTCCAATCCCTTGCTGGCAGCCGCCACGGAGACAATCGTTTCTATTTCCCGAAAGAAATGTTGGACCAAAACAGTATCTTCGCAAGCATTACCCAGCAATTTTTACACTTGATTGAGAACGATCATTTTACCCCAAATAAGAACGAATAGAGGAAATTTATGAGTATTAAACTAATCGCCGTCGATATCGATGGTACCCTAGTCAACAGTAAGAAGGAAATCACTCCTCAAGTCTTTTCTGCCATCCAAGATGCCAAACAAGCCGGTGTCAAAATCGTGATTGCAACCGGTCGTCCTATCGCAGGTGTTGCCAAACTTCTGGACGACTTGCAGTTGAGAGACCAAGGTGACTATGTCGTGACCTTCAACGGTGCCCTTGTTCAAGAGACTGCTACTGGCCATGAGATTATCAGCGAATCCTTGACCTATGAGGATTATCTGGATATGGAATTTCTCAGTCGCAAACTTGGTGTCCACATGCACGCTATTACCAAGGACGGTATCTACACAGCCAATCGTAATATCGGAAAATACACGGTGCACGAATCAACCCTCGTCAGCATGCCCATCTTCTACCGCACACCTGAAGAAATGGCTGACAAGGAAATCGTCAAGTGTATGTTTATCGATGAACCGGAAATTCTCGACGCTGCGATTGAAAAGATACCAGCAGAATTTTACGAACGCTACTCCATCAACAAATCTGCTCCTTTCTACCTCGAACTCCTTAAAAAGAATGTGGACAAAGGTTCAGCCATCACTCACCTAGCTGAAAAACTCGGATTGACCAAAGATGAAACCATGGCGATCGGTGACGAAGAAAATGACCGCGCCATGCTCGAAGTCGTTGGAAATCCCGTTGTTATGGAAAATGGAAATCCTGAACTCAAAAAAATCGCCAAATACATTACCAAAACAAATGACGAATCTGGCGTCGCCCATGCCATCCGTACGTGGGTACTGTAAAATCCTCAAGTATAGAAATTAAACAACACCCCAAAGGTAGAGATGACACTCTAACTTCCGGGGTGTTCTTTTTGATTTTTCGCCAAATCTTCCAATCTGGCTATCATAGTAAGTCCATCTTATCTAGTTCTTTTAGGGCAGATTCTCTTGATGAGTATGGATTTCTATTGATGAAACGTTTTACAGCTTCGACGTGATGATAAAGATTCATGCTTATTTCTTTTAAATTTCCAATAAAGGCATCAAGTAGACCTAGTTCAATGTTCTCTAAGGGAGAAGGAAGCTCTTTCTTATTTTCAAACTCAAAAGCTTCTTTAGCAGTCACACCTATTGCATAACTAATGTTGTCCCACAAGAGACCATTCGCTTCATTTTCATCTAATTGCATGTAGATAAATATTCCACTGAAGTCTGTCCCATCATCTAAAAGGCGATAAAGTTCCTCTCCCCTTTTATCTCTATTCTCCAAAAAAACTCCAACACGCATCCAAGGCG
Organism: Streptococcus sp. HMSC066F01; assembly: GCF_001837335.1. GTDB lineage: Bacteria > Bacillota > Bacilli > Lactobacillales > Streptococcaceae > Streptococcus > Streptococcus oralis_S. Next base: position 6,819 of record NZ_KV832079.1, on the reverse strand, counting down.
GTTCGAATATGTGAAGTATATTCTGTTTCAATACGATTCGCAATTGCTTCAGCAAAAATCAACATAAAATAACTCGTAAGCATATCCTCTCCTAATCTATACTTGAACGAAATAGCCTATCTATTCTCATCTGATAAAAATAGCGGACCAAAGTAGTTTTTAACGAGTTCGTCCTTTAAATATCCTTCTATTTCTGTTTCAGATATTTGTGAAATAAGTTCCCTATTTTCAGCTAGGATTTGTTTGTAACTTAAAGAAAGTACCTCAAGTATGTCCTCGTCGACACTTTCAATCGTTTGTGGTAGGTAGATTTCTTCCGAAGCAATATATGAATAATGACAAACTAAGACAAAGAAATTAGCGATACAGTTCCATACTAGTGGATTGGTTTTCTTATCTAGCATCTGAAATGTCAAGATATCCTGCTCATCCATATTTTCCAATCGATTGTATAAATCATCTGGACAAAACCCACTCTCTTTATCAAGCTCCTGTTTTGAAAGTTTTAAGGAGTCAAAGACAAATTCCTTATATTCTTTCTCACTGATAAAATCTACAAGACCGTATATCAACTCCTGTAGAAAGAGCAACAAATTTTTATTATCTTTCATTGATTTTCCTTTTATTACTAAAAATTATCTTGGGAATGTATGATTCACTGGAAAAGGTGACAATCACTCTTCCTCCTCAAACATCAGAGCATCTAATTCTTCTCTTTCAGCCGCAATCTCTTCGAAGGTAGAAATAATATTATTTAAAAATTCTAAGGTGATAATACCAGTCGAATCTCTCATCGTAACCATAGTCCCAATAGCACTCAACTCATGGATGAGTGCTCTAACCTTTTTCAATTCATCCAAATCTAACATGTCTACTTCTATTACCGTGTCATGATCTTCTATTCTGGATTGAATTAAAGAGAAAGGCAAGGATGAATAATTTCTTAACAACTTATAGGTTCCTGACTTGTCACCTATAGAATCTATACAAATAGCTAGCATCATTTTTACTCCTTTATACTTGAAAACATCAGTATCCCATGTCTACAAGGAAAAGATATAAGCTTGAATCTCCTCTATCATGCATCGATTTGTCGTTCTTACTCTTATGGCTTGAAGCCATAAAGATAAAGCAAGCATAATAGCTTGCTTGAAAGTTAAGGAATTAAAAATTGATTTTCATAATCTTTTGGGAGTTCATAAGATATTTCTCCATTACTATTACCAAATCGACTTTGATTAAAAATTGGAAATAGCTTGGAGTCGTACACAGTTTTTATAACAAAACGTTCTCTTTCAAAACTAATAGTTGCAGCTACTGAGGGATCCTTAAAAACCGTTTGTTTACCTTGGGAATGCAAGCGAACGTCTATAGTAGCTACTTCTTCAGGATATTTTTCAAATCGAACATCAAAACGAATGTCGATACCTTCCGAAGGAATGTACATTTGATTGTTACTTACACTGATACTTTGAATCTTTCCTAATTTCTGTTCCAATTCTGGGTCGTTTCTATACAGGTCTGTTTGGATAGCTAGTTTGAAATTTTCCTCATGTTCTTGTAGCCATCTGTTAAGATTACGAATCATATTTTCTTTTTCAACTTGCCTGGAGGCATCCTTGCTCTTGCGATCAAGTTTATTCATAGTTTCAGTCAATTTATCTTGCTCTCGCTTCCAATCCCACGAGGGGTCACTTGATACCTCTACTACTGATAAGTACCATCTCCTCATAGTTTCAGGAGATTTATAAGGATTGGGTTTTATAAATGTAAAAGGACCTATACCAGCATCAGGAAAGTATAATTCTACTTTCATTGACTGCTTGCGATTATTATTAGCATAGGCTGTAAAGGAAATATGATAATTTCCACCTACATCTCCACCATTATCAAAGCCTCCCCTCGCAGAACCCGGTAAAAGCGTCACTGACTTTATATATTGCCCTTGACTGTCTATGTCTGCAATAATTTCTCTCTTGATAGAATCTTTATGATCATGAATAAACTTACCAGTGTTCCCAATCGGTATCCTAATTAACAAATATGACAAACCAATAATAATAAAGGGAACGGAAATCGCAAGGAATATCCACTTGTTCGATTTTAACATAATATCTCCTGATGCTCATTAAAAATCAGTTATAAAACAGCTTTTATATTGCTTTACCTTTCAACCCGACGATTACTCTTTTCAATTTCGTTCATGGAAACCTCATTCTTTTTCAAAAATAACACTACTAATTTGCACAATCTTTTGATTAGATTTCAGTTGAATAGTTACTCTATATATAGTTGAGCTAGAATGATTTACTAATACTATACATGTTGTTTCCTCTGGTAAATCATATTTGCTTTTTAGATGTTTATAGAGGTCAGAGTTATTTTCTGGCTGATATACAATCTCACGAAGCTCTGTTTCTGCACTCTTAAAGGTCTCCTTTACATCTAAAGAAGTAAAGAATTCTCTTTGTACCACTAAATTAAGAATTTCTTCATCATATAAAGGAGTTACCTCCGACCCATAATTTAACTTCCCATTAGAATATGTAACCGGAACAGTTTTGTTATCCTCGCCAAGTGTTATTGTATAATCACCTTTAATATCAGCTTGAGTGATATCTAAATCTACTTCGTATTCTTTTACTTCATCTTGATTTTTTATATAAATTCTACTAGTGTATGCCTTTAATCCCGTAAAATCTTTCTTGTCTTGTTCTAAAAATTTAAACATAGGTTCAAACGTTTTTTCAAATTTGTACTGTTCTTTTGTTCTGTTTTTGGGAATAGTTTCTCCACCTGAACCACATCCATTTAGCGCAAAAAGGGTTAATATCATTAACATTACACTAACACCCCAAAATAAGCGTTTATTTTCCTTCATCTCTTTCTCCTATACATTCTGTGCCTATTATAACATAAAAAAGAGCGTTTCCGCTCTCTTTATCACTCCGGTAATTCTACCTTCAAGCTCATATCCGTCGGTTGTAATACCTTCTGAACAGCAGCGAGAAAGGCTAGTCCATTATCAGACGGAGAATACTGGAATGTGATATGGATGACTTTTTTGTCAAAGCTATCGCCATATCGCTCCACGTACTGCTTACTTTCGAGGAAGTAGATATAGTTGTTGAGTTTTTCTTGAAGTTTCAAAAGATGTTCTTCTTCAGTATCTGGAAGCCAAAGATTGCCATCTATTAATAAAAGTTCCAAGTTTGTATCACTCGTTCCGATTGCATCAATTTCTGAAACATCTAACTGAATAAGAGATTCTTTTATCCAAAATGTTGTTTTTATCAAACGATAAAGTCGATTTATTGCATCACTTTCATTTTTAAATTCGTCTCTTATCCAGATATCTTGGCGCTCATTAACCTCATATACTTTATATTGTTTAGACTTCTCATCGTAATAGTATCCCAAGGTAAATTGACCTTCAAATCGTTCATCAAGCGCAATATAAAATGTCCCTATTTTATCTCTATGTTTACTAATGAAATTCGCTAGTTCCTGTTTTGTCATCAAAATTTCTCCATTATCGCCACAGCCACATTCACTTTCCTACAAATTGATATCCTTTGGTGGATTGTAGTATTTTTCCTTGAATTCCTTAAGGATTTTCTCTACCTTTTCTTCATCACACTGTCTGTATAATGGACTACGGTCTAATACATTACAGAGTCTTTCATAGGTATAAGTACGTTTCTGTTCATCTGATAATTTTGAAATGCTTTCTATAATATTTCTTACTAACTCATCTGTTTCAATAACAAAGGGAAGGCTTGTATATCTTCTTAAACGACTGCCTTGCATAGAAATATAATCAGTTACCTTATCTAATTTGACTAGGTCAACCGATAAGCTAAAATCTTTCAAGATTTCAAAGGTTCTGCGCGCTATATCCTTATCACCTTCCACATACAAAGGGTATAAGCAATATTCCATTAATACTCCAATATCTGTACTATCCACTTCATAAGAATCTCGTTGTCGAAAACGATACTTAGCTTTTGTCCCTAGAAAAACTTCAGCTTCTTTCCCTTCCTTCATTATTTCACGATAGTCTTTTACAAAATTTTGATAGTTTTCTTTATTTTTCAATTTATATGTCTGCATTTAGTTACTCCATTGGTTAATTCTAAAAATTCCTTCAATTTGCTCAATTTTATTAGTGCCTGGTTCATAGACGCGTGGATTTTTGATTTCATAATAGCCTTGACGTTCAATCGCAGATAGAAAATCATCGTAAGAATGCCCCTTTGTGTCAATCGTTGGCATAAGTAGTTCGCTATTTAGAAATGCTAAATAATCTTTTTATAAATATAGTCTCATTATACCACAAAAAGAGAGCGTTTCCGCTCCCTTTTTTACTCTGGCAATTCTACCTTCAAGATCATATCCGTCGGTTGCAATACCTGCTGAACAGCTGCGAGGAAGGCTAAGCCATTATCAGATGGAGAATACTGGAATGTGATATGGATGACTTTTTTGTCAAATTGATCACCATATCGCTCCACATACTGCTTACTTTCGAGGAAGTGAATGTAATTATTCATTTTTTCTTGCAGAATTTCCAGATGGACTGCTTCTATCTCTTCCTCCCAGCCAACTGGATCAACTAGAAGAAGTTCCAAATGATTATCAACAATACCAATAGCGTCAAGTTCGCTAGGTTCTAGTTCCGAAACAATGGCTTTGGTAACAATTTGTCTAAATTCCTCTGCTGTAAAAAGACGACGAGTATTTCCTGGGTTTTTTAAAATAAAAGAAGGATGATTTTCGATGAAGAGCTTACCAGACTCATCTTGTGTATACTGTTTTTTTGATTTCCAAAAACCATATTGCGCATAAGTCATCAATTCTTTGCCAGTATGCTCTCCCGATATGTAACTATCTGCAGCTTCTTTGGGGATTTCTCTAACCACTTCTGGGCAGGTAATATTAAAAGTTGGATAACGCAAGAAATACTTATCACCATCTTGACAAATTTCCAACATATCTTTTTGACTTACATAAATTGATTCCATTTTTTCACCTTTACTATTTGACAATTATCTCTTAGATAAAAAGAGAAGCCAACTTTTGAAATTTTATATGAAGTTTTTGAATTTTTTATTTATCACTATTTTATGTAGGCCAGTGCCCTGTTTCAGCATAAATCATGACTTCATAAGCTCCCCTAGAAGATTCAAATGCCTTATCCATTAATGCTTTTGTAATAGGATAGCAAACCTCTGGCCCCATGGTTCCTCCAATTTCTTTAAAAAAGCTAATTTCGTAATAGCCGTCTGTCTCATATACAACAAATCCATCGCCTCTATGTACAATCGTATCTGATTGATTATAATCCTCTAACTCTTCTTTCTCTGGCCAACGATGATGTTCACAATAAAACATTACCTCTAAAGAGTCTTTTTCTGATTTTGAAACACGTTCTGCTAATTCCTGGCTAATGGGAAAATTAAGCACTTCTTTCCCTCTACTCCACAGAATCTGATAATCATTATTGTTTTTTAATACCGTACAATTTTTGTATTGTTGAATTTCTGTTGTCATACAAATGAACTTTCTTTACTTTTTTTATTCTTCTTTATCATAGGCAAAAAAATCTAGTTGGTGCGTACATTTCTTATCAAGCTACCCATTACCCTCTTTCACCTATGCAAATTATTTGCTATACACAAATAGAGAATAAACAAAAGTATCGAGTGGAAAAACAATGGCAAAAAACTAGGATATAACAGGAAGACGACTAAAGATACTAACAAACTAATAACGCTACCACGAATTACGGAAGAAACAACAGCTCCACTTTTCTTTACTACCTCTAAGAATTCTAAGTACTCCAAATCTGTAAATAGAGCAGGATACAAATCCAAATCTTTCTTAAAATAGATATCCAGCAATTTCCCGAAAAGCAAGGAAATACAAGAGAATAAAATCAAATAAAGGTACTTGTGAGCAGGTATACTAAAGATTGTCAAAACATTCAGAAATCTGATAAAATGAAGAACGAACAACACCAGGGAAAGTATAACGTACTGTTGACTCTTAGAAATTCTTTCTGAAATTGAAAAATACAATTTCTTTGTCTTAAAGTCATAATAGGTCAATTTGTTCTTAAATTCTCCGAGATGAACTAGTTCTTTGTAATGTTTTCTCTTTTCTATCATTTCCACTCCCTTTCTAACCATAATCAAATGATACAAGCTTTTTCATAGCTTCAGTGAACTGGATTAGAGCTCTCTAATATCTGGAATTCAGTTTCATTTTATACTTTCTTTACTTAAGTGGTGATACATAATCATCTGGAAGTTTTCCTCTCCAGTCAATCCACATTTGCTCAGCAAGTGGAATTAATCTTTCAAGCTCTTCCTGAGTAAATAACTCTCTAGCTTCAGGTAAATCAATTAATGATGTAGGACTCTGTTCTATAAATCGTTTCTCACTAGCTTTCTTTTCTTTTTCCGTCGGAGGCCAACGATCATTTTGAACCTTCCAAGATACTTCATGTAGCGTTCTTTCCCCACTTTCTAATAAGGAAAACAACTCATTTGGTAATTCATAGACAACTAACCAAGAAGCTACAGTTCCCTCTTCTAAAACTAAATAATACTTGTCCTCATCTTTCCAGATATGCTGACCGTAACCTTTTACTTCTTCAAATTGGATAACATCTTCCCATTGTAGTTTTGTTGGTTTCATTTTATACTTTCCTTACTTGAGTGGTGATACATAATCATCTGGAAGTTTGCCTCTCCAGTCAATCCATTTCTGTTCAGCAAGCGGAATTAATCTTTCAAGCTCTTCCTGAGTAAATAA